>NZ_JAROKN010000002.1:0-195065 GCF_029455255.1 Arthrobacter vasquezii
CACCGGCGATGGGTGGCTACGCGCCGGGCCGCGCTGGTGGCGGCGGGCTGCACCCTGGTTGTCGGCGGCTGGCAGTTCGTCAATACCGACAGCAAGCCCGCCGAGGTGGTGCCGATCACGCCGCAGGCTTCCGGCACAGCTGACCCGATGGCCAGCTCGGAGGCTTCTGCGGATGCCTCGGAGGCCGTGCCCGTCGAGGAAACGCAGGAAGCCGGTTCATCCGTACAGGGTTCAGGCTCCGCCCACGCAGATACCGTTCTGGTCCATGTTGCAGGAGCTGTGCAGGCACCCGGAGTAGTGGAGCTCGCTGCCGGGTCCCGCGTTTTCGAGGTCCTGGACAAGGCGGGTGGCGCGCTGCCTGAAGCGGAGCTGTCAGCGGTCAATCTGGCAGCCGTGGTGCAGGACGGACAGCAGATCCTGATTCCCCGTACCGGGGAGCCCCTGCAGCCACCCGCCGGCGCGTCCGCACCGAAGCAGGGGGCGCAGGACGTGCTGGTGAACCTGAACACCGCCGATGTTCCGGAACTCGAGGAACTTCCCAGGGTGGGGCCGGTCCTGGCCGAGCGCATTGTCGAGTGGCGGACCCAGCACGGTCCCTTTGCACGTCCCGAAGACCTCGACGCTGTGCCGGGCATCGGCCCCGCGATGCTCCAATCACTTGTGCCGCTGGTGACCGTCTGAATGACATCGGCAAGGGCAGGGCGGTGGGAGCATCTGGTGCGGGCCGCCGCTGGGGCGCGGTCACCAACCGGTGTGCCGGGGGACCGGCGCGGGGACCGGTCAGCCGGTCCGCGCGCGCGCCGTGAAGCACGCAGGCGGAAGGAACCGGCTGCAACCCAAGCAAGTCCGGCACGGGACCTCAGGCTGCTTCCGGGAGCGCTCGCGGCCTGGGGAGCAGCAGCGTTCGCTACCCGTTTGGAGGCGCAGGATGCACTGGTATTGGGCGGGCTGCTGGCCCTTGTAACCATCGGTTGCGCCGTCGTCGTCGTGAGAAGCGGGAGACATTTACCCGTAGCGCAGGTGCTGCTCGTCTTCCTGGGCGCGGCAGCGATGGTGTGCCTTGCCGCTGCCTCACACCAGTATCAGCGCTCCTCCCCTTCGCTCTCCGCCGCAATATCAGACGAGGCGCATTTGACCGTGAAGCTACGTGCAGTATCGGACCCCCGCGAGGCGTCGACAGCTGCGCCGGACGGTACTGCCCGCTGGATCCTCGAAGCGGAGCTTCTGGAAGGAACGTTCAACGGGTCGAGGTTCACGGCCAGCACGCCGGTTATGGTGATCGGTAGTACGGAATGGAGCGCAGTAGCGCACGGTGACGTCGTGCGTTCGGCTGGGCGGCCGCTCGCGACCGAGCCGGGCGCACGTGCAGGAGCACTGCTGATTGCAACAACGGCACCGGCGCTGATGGCGGACGAGCCACCAGGAGGAGTGCTGGTCGAGCGGCTGCGAAACCGTTTCCTCACGCTGTCATCCGCTACCTCCGTTCCCGACGACGGCTTGATGCCCGGGATGGTCATCGGCGCGCGGTCCGCCGTCGGGCAGGATCTGGTGGAGACCATGAAGGCAACGGGCCTGACCCACCTGACAGCTGTTTCGGGCGCGAACTGCAGTTATGTGCTGGCGTTTGTGTTCCTTCTCTGTCGCGGGTGTCGACTGCCGCGGTGGGCTGCCGCCACGGCGGGAGTGGTTGCTCTCGTCGGATTTGTGCTGCTGGTGCGGCCTGAGCCGAGCGTTCTCAGGGCCGCAGTCATGGGCGCCATCGGAGTGCTGGCCGTCCTGACCGGCCGCGGGCGGCTGTCCCTGACCCTTCTGTTTCTGTCCATAGCCGCACTTCTGGCCGCAGATCCTTGGCTTGGTGTCGAGTACGCGTTCATCCTGTCCGTCGCCGCCACCTCAGGCCTGGTGCTCGCCGGCCCTGTCCTGGCCGCCCGCCTGTCCTCGGTACTTCCGGTGTGGGCGGCACAGTTGGTCGCAGTTCCGCTTGCCGCCCAGCTGTTCTGCTCACCCATCCTTGCCCTCATCCAGATGAACCTGCCGACCTATTCCTTGCCCGCCAATATTGCGGCTGCTCCGCTCGTTCCCTTCATCACCATCACCGGGATGGTGGCCGTTGTTCTGGTGGCTCTCGCTCCCTGGGCGGCGGCGCCGTTCGCCGCTACAGCAGGGTGGGCAGCGGTCGGCGTCGCAGAAATCGCACGGTTCTTCGCCGCGGCCCCGCTCGCCGCCATTCCCTGGCCCGGGGGATGGGGAGGTGCGGTCCTGACGGCCCTCATCAGCGGCGTCGTCCTGGTGGCTGTGGTCTGGGGGCCCGCGTTGGTCCGAGTCATCCGAACGGCGCCTTCCGTGATGCTCGCGCCGGAGCAGGTGCCGGCAGGAGAGTCGGGACTGAAGAGTGCGCTGATGCGCATGTCAATCTGGGTCTCCGTCGGCTGCGTGCTCGGCGTTGTCGCCGTCTGGGTCTGGACTGGCGCGGTCGGGCGGGATTCCGCGGACTGGACCGTTGCGGCATGCGACGTCGGTCAGGGGGACGGCCTGGCTGTCAGGACCGGCCCGGACAGCGCACTCGTGTTTGATGCCGGCCCTGATCCGGGTCCGATGGACGCCTGTCTTGATCGTCTCGGCGTCAACACAGTCGACGTGCTGGTGCTGACCCATCTGCACGAGGATCATTTCGGCGGAATAGCCGGGGTATTCCAGGACCGAACTGTGGGCCGCGTGCTCTACTCCACATCCGAAGACTCCCTGCCCGACGTCGTGACTGAGATCACCTCAAAAGCCGGCATAGAAGCGGAGTCGGCTTCTGCCGGACTTGCAGGCAGGTTAGCCAACGTTTCCTGGTCGGTACTGTGGCCGGGACCCGGACCTCCCGCAGATTCAGAGAACAACGCTTCCGCAGTAGTCCTCGTAACGGTGGAGGGCGCCGCGGGGGGACCCGGGCTCACCATCCTTCTCACGGGAGACCTTGAGGAGGACGCCGCTGCACGTTTCCTTGCAGGACATGCTCACCTTGCTGCCTCCGGAGTGGACATCCTCAAGGTTGCGCACCATGGCGCCCGCAATGGCGGGGCTGAAATCATCAACGCGGTCTCGCCGAAGCTTGCGCTCATATCAGCCGGACGGGAAAACGATTACGGACACCCGCATCCGGAAACACTCGACGCCCTCGAGACGGCGGGCGTACACGTCGCCCGTACCGACCTGCGCGGCACCATCCTGCTCACGCTCCGGGGCAATGGCATACACCTGGACTCGTCGCGATGAGTTGGATGCACCGCGTCCCCGTGGCAAAGTTGAGCCAGCCCATCCCTCCATTGATCAGGAGCCGCATCCGTGTCCCCAAACCCCGCAGCATCGGTGACTGTGAGCTGGCGCGAGGTCACGCCAGCGCCGGTCATCCTTCTGCTCGGTCCGGAGGAGTACCTCGCCGGCCGTAGTTTCGAGGCCGTCCGCCACCGAATGCGGGAAACGGAACCGGATGCCGAGACAGTCCGGCTTGATGCCGCCCACTATGAACCCGGATCCCTGATCATGCTGGGAAGCCCTTCATTGTTCGGCGGTACGCAGATCATCGAAGCGCGCGGGTTGGCACAGATGAACGATGCGTTTCTCCAGGATGCCCTGCAATACATCCCGCAGCCGGCCCCGGACGTGGTGCTCGTGATGCACCACGCAGGCGGCACGCGGGGCAAGAAACTCCTCGATGCGCTGAAAGCGCAGAAGGCCGTTCTGGTTGAGTGCCAGCCCCTGAAGAAGGATTCGGACAAGGCTGACTTCGTTACAGCCGAATTCCGCACCGCACGACGGCGCATCGAACCGGACGCGGTGCGTGCCCTGGTGGCCGCCGTGGGATCGAGCCTGTCCGAGCTTGCGGCAGCGTGCCACCAGCTCGCTTCGGATTCCGAAGGCGCGGTCTCCGCTGAGCTGGTGGAGAAGTACTACGGGGGGCGCGTAGAAGCCACAGGCTTCAAGGTGGCAGACGCCGCGCTCGCAGGCCGCGGCGGACAGGCACTGACCATGCTTCGTCATGCCCTCTCAACCGGCGCGGATCCCGTGCCGCTCGTCGCTGCGCTCGCAATGAAGCTGCGCGGAGTGGCGAAAGTCTATGGGGTCAGGGGCAACTCCGCTCAGCTTGCCAAGGAACTCGGCATGGCGCCCTGGCAGGTTGACCAGGCCCGCCGCGAAGCCCAGCGGTGGACCCCGGATGGCCTGAATCACTGCATCCAGGTCCTTGCCGAAGCTGACGCCCAGGTCAAGGGTGAGGCGAGGGACCCCGTGTACGCGGTTGAGCGGGCTGTGACAGCCATCGCATTGGGCGGGTCCCGCTAGCTTGGGATTTGGACTGAGCATCCTTCTGGGTTAAACAGCAGTGGCCGGCCCGAAGGCCGGCCACTGCGCTGGTGAAGCTGTGTAACTGAAGGGCAATCAGCCGAGGTTGTTGACCCTCTTGGCGATGCCCGACTTGCGGTTGGCCGCATTGTTCTTGTGCAGAACACCCTTGCTTACGGCCTTGTCGAGCTTGCGGTTGGCCACTGCAAGCGCAGCCACTGCCTTGTCCTTGTCGGTAGACTCCACAGCGGTGGTTACGGCGCGGATGGCGGTCTTCAGCTCGGACTTGACCGAGTTGTTGCGCTGGCGGGCCTTCTCGTTCGTGAGAATGCGCTTCTTTTGGGACTTGATATTTGCCACGTATTTAAGACTCTCTTTGTATTGCGGACTGGTCTGAGGGATTTCGGTGCGGCCATTGACTGAGCGGCGTGGGGATACCGGGCGGCCGAGCCGAAGTGCCCGTCGACCTGCGCGGACACACAGCTATACAGGCTACCAGAACGGGCGCGGCTTCGCGCTCCGGGCGCGTCCGGAGGATCCGCGCAGCTACATCAAGGCGCGCTCGTCCAGCAAGGGCCGCTCGTTTCAGGAACGTTCCTCATACCGGGACATGACGCGGTTGAAAAGCAGACGGTCCAACGTCGCGCCGATCCGACGCACGGCTCCGGGGTCGATCGTCAGGAGGCGTTTCACATAGACCTCGCTGGGCCGGCCTCGGCGGTCCCAGGACCCGCTACCTATGTCCACATAATCGTCGTGCCGGCTCCGGGCATTATTGCGGTCCCGGGAGGTGAGCATGAGTGCGAGCAGCGAGCTGCCATCCCTGCCGATAATCAGCACGGGTCGGTCCTTGCCCTGGCTCGGATCGTCCTCGTACGGCACCCAGGTCCATACAATTTCGCCGGGGTCGGCAGTGCTTCCCGGCTCCGGCGCATAGGCCTCTGGAGTGTTGCGCTGCGTGGCGGGGCGGGAAGCGATCGACTTCAGTGCCGCCTTGGCAAGACGGAACAGTGACTGTCCTAGTGAGGTCATCCGGCCAGCGTACCGGCCAGATTGCGGGCTCGAGACGTCCCCATGGGACAATGGAGACTGTACTTTCCGCGCGGGCTGCAGCCCCGGCGTCGTCGTCGTTCTTCCGCGGATTTTCCAAACTGTCCCACAAAGTAAGAGGTACGTCAGTGTCACCCATGGCCCGCACAGCTCCGGTGCCCGCTGCCACGGATCCCGCGATCATCAGAAATTTCTGCATCATCGCCCATATCGACCATGGCAAGTCCACCCTTGCGGACCGGATGCTCCAGCTCACCGGTGTGGTGGAGCAGCGGGATATGAAGGCCCAGTACCTGGACCGCATGGACATCGAGCGTGAACGCGGGATCACCATCAAGTCGCAGGCGGTCCGCCTGCCCTGGGAACTCGACGGCGTCAGCTACGCGCTGAACATGATCGACACTCCCGGCCACGTCGATTTCACCTACGAGGTTTCGCGGTCCCTCGCGGCATGCGAGGGCGCGATTCTGCTCGTGGACGCCGCGCAGGGGATCGAAGCGCAGACGCTCGCCAACCTGTACCTTGCCATGGAGAACGACCTCACGATCATTCCGGTGCTCAACAAGATCGACCTCCCGGCCGCGCAGCCTGAGAAGTACGCAGCGGAGTTGGCGAACCTGATTGGTGGTAATCCCGAGGACGTGCTGCTGGTCTCGGGAAAGACGGGCGTCGGTGTGGAGGCACTGCTGGACAAGATCGTGAGGGACCTTCCGTCGCCGGTCGGGGATGCGAATGCGCCGGCCCGTGCAATGATCTTCGATTCCGTCTATGACACCTACCGCGGCGTGGTCACCTACGTCCGTGTGGTCGATGGCCACCTGAGCCCGCGTGAGCGCATCCAGATGATGTCCACCCGCGCCAGTCATGAACTGCTTGAGATTGGTGTCAGCTCGCCGGAGCCTACGCCGTCCAAAGGTCTTGGCGTGGGTGAAGTCGGATACCTCATCACCGGGGTCAAGGATGTCCGGCAGTCCAAAGTCGGTGACACGGTCACCAATCTCGCGAAGCCGGCTGCGGCGTCGCTGAGCGGGTATGCGGATGCCAAACCGATGGTCTTCTCGGGGCTGTACCCACTCGACGGCGCAGACTATCCGGTGCTTCGTGATGCCCTGGAAAAGCTGATGCTCAATGATGCCGCGCTGATCTATGAGCCGGAGACCTCCGCGGCCCTGGGGTTCGGTTTCCGCGTGGGCTTCCTCGGCCTGCTGCATCTGGAAATCACCCGGGAACGCCTCGAGCGTGAATACAACCTGAGCCTGATCTCCACAGCACCCAACGTCGAGTATGAGGTGACGCTCGAGGACAAGAACGTCGTCCATGTCACCAATCCCAGCGAGTACCCCGTGGGCAAGATCGCTGCAGTTCGCGAACCAATGGTTTCCGCGACCATCCTTGCACCCAATGAATTCGTCGGCGCCATCATGGAACTGTGCCAGAGCCGGCGCGGCGTGATGGGCGGAATGGACTATCTTTCCGAGGACCGCGTGGAGATCCGGTACCGGCTTCCACTGGCGGAGATCGTCTTCGACTTCTTCGACATCCTCAAATCGAGGACCCGCGGGTATGGGTCCCTCGATTGGAAGGCCGACGGTGATCAGGTGGCGGATCTGGTCAAGGTGGACATCATGCTCCAGGGGGAACAGGTGGATGCCTTTTCCGCGATCACCCACCGCGACAAAGCCTATGCGTACGGTGTGATGATGACGGGTAAACTGCGCGAGTTGATTCCGCGGCAGCAGTTCGAGGTGCCGATCCAGGCGGCCATCGGGTCACGGATCATTGCGCGGGAGAGTATCCGGGCCATCCGCAAGGATGTCCTCGCCAAGTGCTACGGCGGTGATATCACCCGGAAGCGAAAGCTGCTGGAGAAGCAGAAGGAAGGCAAGAAGCGGATGAAGATGGTCGGACGCGTCGAAGTGCCCCAGGAAGCGTTCATTGCCGCCCTGTCGTCGGATGAATCGAAGGACAAAGCCAAGAAGTGACGACGGCGCCTATCAGGGAACGCAGCATTGCCTAGTACTTTGCCCCTCGGTGAGCCTGCACCGGCCGACGGGCGGCTGCCTCCATCAGCTGTTGCCGGTTCACGGGACCGTGCTTTTGGACTCTACGTCCACATCCCCTTCTGTGCGGTCCGTTGCGGGTACTGCGACTTCAATACCTACACGGCTGCTGAGTTGGGTGGGGGAGCGTCGCAGGCCAGTTATGCACTCACGGTCGAGCGGGAGCTCGAATTCGCCGCGGGAGCGCTTGCGCAATCCGGCATTGCGCAGCGCGCGCTGAGCACGGTGTTTTTCGGTGGCGGGACGCCCACGCTGCTTCCGTCGCAGGATCTTGCACGGGTTCTGCAGACGGCGAAAAACGTATGGGGCCTCGCACCCGGGGCCGAGGTGACAACGGAAGCCAATCCGGATTCGGTGACCCCTGAATCACTGGCGGAACTGGCCCGGGCAGGCTTCACGAGGGTGTCCTTCGGCATGCAGTCCGCAGTACCGCATGTCCTCGCCGTGCTCGACCGCACGCACGCTCCGGAGCGGGTCCCCCTGGCGGTTGAATGGGCACGCGCTGCCGGTTTGAAGGTCAGTCTCGACCTGATCTACGGAACACCCGGTGAGGAGTTGTCGGACTGGGAGAGCTCCCTCGAAGCGGCGCTCGCCCTGGAACCGGATCATCTGTCTGCGTACGCGCTGATCATCGAAGACGGCACCGCCCTGGCCCGGCGGATCCGCCGCGGTGAGGTGCCGATGGTCGACGACGACGACCACGCGGACAAGTACGAAATTGCTGAGAACATGCTTCGTGGGGCCGGAATGTCCTGGTATGAGGTAAGTAACTGGGCCCGCACTGGCGAGGATCAGTGCCGCCACAACATTGCGTACTGGAAAGGCCACGACTGGTGGGGAGCCGGTCCGGGCGCCCATTCCCACATGGGCGGCACACGGTGGTGGAATGTCAAGCATCCCGCCGCCTATGCGCAGCGCCTGGACACCGGCGCATCGCCCGCGGCCGGCAGAGAAGTACTGGACGAAACGGCTCGCTACGTCGAGGACGTTCTCCTACGCTCACGGTTGGCCGAGGGGTATCCGGTGGCTGACCTCCAGCCGGAGGGACGTCACGCGGTGGCCGGGTTGATCGCGGACGGGTTGATAGAG
The DNA here is from genome assembly GCF_029455255.1 of Arthrobacter vasquezii. NCBI lineage: Bacteria > Bacillati > Actinomycetota > Actinomycetes > Micrococcales > Micrococcaceae > Arthrobacter > Arthrobacter vasquezii. The sequence goes on from NZ_JAROKN010000002.1 coordinate 8,526, forward strand.
CCGGCGGATGCTTTCAAAGGTGTTGTGCGCCTCAGCGGACGGGGACGGCTGCTCGCTGACGCCGTCGTCCGGCGGTTGTTGCCGAACTGAGCGGCTAGTGGAAAATCCTCAGGTTGAAGGGGTAGCGGTACGGCTTGCCCCGGTTGACGTGGATACCGGCCGCAACGGAGAACGCTGCCAGCATCACCCAGATGAGCGCATTGAGGACGGCGAAGATCCCGCCGATCCCGGGTATCAGGGACAGCAGCAGGCAGATCCCGGCAATGATGCTTGGCGGGAAAGTGAAGTTGAACGCTTCCTTCGATTCCTGCTCGGTGAAGGCGCCCCGGTCGCGGAAGATCAGAAAAATGATCAGCGACGGCACAAACCCCAGGATGCCGAGGAAGTGGGACAGCGTTGCCCACTGACGGTCTTCCGACGGACTCAGCGGTGGCGCACTGGAACTGGCACCCTGGAACGCGGGATCAGAGTCCCGGGGCGCCGGTCGTGACTGGGCGTCACCGTGCCGGTCTGCGCTGTTAGGCAACGGTACTTCCTTCGGGCTGTTCGGACTTCACCGCTCACACAAGCGGAACTTACTTCCTCAAGGGTACTTGGTGTACCGGCCGGGCGCAGTCGCGTGTGCCGCGACGAAGCCTTCAATGGCTATGCGCCGGCTCCCGGTGCAGTGAGGAAATCGATGACTTCCTCGACGCGCCCGAGCAGCGTCGGTTCGAGATCAGCGTAGGTGCTGACGCCGTTGAGGATGCGCTTCCAGCCGTTCGCGGCATCCGCCTGCGTGGAGTGCGGCCAGCCTAACCGGCTCAATATCCCCGTCTTCCAGTCCTCGCCGCGGGGTATTACCGGCCAGGCATCAAGACCAAGAGCACGCGGCTTCACAGCCTGCCACACATCGACGTAGGGGTGCCCGACAATCAGTACGTTCCCGGCGGCGCCCGCCACCGTCATCGCCCCGGCCGCGATCCGGGCTTCCTTGGTGCCGGGCAGTAGATGATCGACGAGGATACCCAGGCGGCGTCCGGCGGAGGGAGCAAAGTCCCGCACGGCTGCTGCCAGATCGTCTACGCCATGCAACGGCTCCACCACGATGCCCTCAACCCGCAGGTCGTCTCCCCACACCTTCTCCACCAGCTCGGCATCGTGTTTGCCCTCGACCCAGATCCTGCTGGCCCGAGCCGTGCGCGCCCGCGCTCCGGCAACCCGGACAGAGCCCGACGCCGTTCTCAGCTGTGCTGCTGACTGCGCGCGGGCAGGAATCAGTTCCACCGGCGAACCTTCATGGTGGAAGCCGAAGCCGAGCGGAAAAGTGCGTCGCTTGCCGCGGCGGTCCTCAAGGACCATCACGTGCATCCCACCTGCCTTCTCCGTGCGCAGGATCTCCCCGACGAATCCGCTCTGCACGTCTTCAAGGACGACGCCGGGACGGGCTTCGACCTTGGCGGCCGGGGCGGCCCGGGGTCCGGTAAGATCCTGTGCTCCCCACTCGTGATACGACATGTGACTTCGCTCGCTTCCACAAATCCCTGCCTTCGGAACAGGCAGAGCCAATGCTAACAATCGCCTCGATCGTATTAGACTTGGCACTTAGGTGTGTTGAGTGCTAACTCAGAAACAGGGCAGGAAAGTACATCGGAGGTGAACATGAGCGAACCCAGGCGGCTTGAAGTCCTGCGGGCCATCGTTGAGGATTACGTCCATTCCCGCGAGCCGGTGGGATCCAAGGCGCTGGTCGAGCGCCACAGGCTGGGCGTATCTTCGGCAACAATCCGCAATGACATGGCACTTCTGGAAGAAGAGGGCCTGATCACAGCCCCGCATACCAGTTCCGGCCGCATCCCGACCGACAAGGGTTATCGGTTGTTCGTCGACCGGATCGCCGAGGTCAAGCCGCTGTCGGCCCCGGAAAAGCGGGCTATCCGCGCACTCCTCGAGGGCGCAGACGATCTCGACGACGTCCTCGACCGCACCGTCCGTCTGCTCGCCCAACTCACCAATCAGGTTGCGGTCGTGCAGTACCCGCACCTGGGCACGGCGTCCGTCCGCCACATCGAACTCGTGCTGCTCGCTCCCGGTCGCGCGCTCGTGGTGCTGATCTCCACGAACGGCGCTGTGCAGCAGCGCGTAGTATCCGTGCCCGCCGAGGCACAGGAAAATGACCTGGCCGACCTGCGCCAGCATTTTCTGGAAAGGGTTTCCGGTGTTCGTCTGCCGTCGGTTCCCCAGGAACTCGGTGCGTGCATTGCGGATCTTCCCCCCTCGCTGCAATCTCTCGGCCAGGCAATTGGACACAGCCTGGAACAGTTGTCAGCCGCTAACAGGGAAGACCGGATCGTGCTGGCGGGCACGGCCAACCTCGCCCGCTCAACCCTCGACTTTCCTTTAACCATTGGTCCGGTCCTGGAAGCGCTTGAGGAACAGGTTGTCATGCTTCGGTTGCTTTCCGAGATGGGGCAGGATGCTCTGGGCATCTCGGTCCGCATCGGCCGGGAGAACCCGTATGGCGGTTTGGCCGAAGCCTCCGTGATTGCTACCGGCTATGGACCGGATTCACTGGCAAAGGTGGGAGTGCTTGGCCCCACGAGAATGGATTACCCGACCACCATGGCCGCCGTGAGAGCGGTGGCCCGCTACCTTTCCCGCATCCTCGATGAATCTTGACCGGATGACGGAGCCCATGAAGCCCAGCCGCTCACGCGGTGAGATAACAGGAAGTGATGTGCAGGAGTGAGTAATCACTACGAGGTCCTTGGCGTTGCACGCGACGCCAGCGGCGAAGAAATCAAGAAGGCATACCGGAAGCTTGCCCGCAAGCTCCACCCGGACGTCAACGTCGGCACGGAAGCAGCTGAGGAGTTCAAGCTCGTCACGCGCGCGTACGAGGTACTCTCGGATCCCCAGAAGCGGCGCGTCTACGACACCACCGGTAATGAAAACGGCACCGACAATGGATTCGGTGCCGGTTATTCCGGCTCGGGCTTTGCGTTCCAGGACATTTTCGAGACATTCTTCGGCGGAGGCGGTCCCAGCGGCCCCCCATCCCGAACCCAACGCGGTCAGGACGCGTTGATAGCCGTCCGGATCGATCTGAAGGATGCGGTCTTTGGTACCAACAAGAAGATCGAGGTAGATTCAGCGGCGGTGTGTCCTACCTGCGATGGATCCTGTACCCAGCCGGGTACTTCCCCGCGAACCTGTGATATCTGCGGCGGATCCGGTCAGGTGCAGCGTGCGGTTCGGTCCATCCTCGGTCAGGTAATGACGACGGCGACCTGCGGCACCTGCCAGGGGTACGGAACCGTCATCCCGCATCCCTGTAACGAATGCAATGGGGATGGCCGCATCCGTTCCCGCCGAAGCCTCACCATCAAGGTGCCCGCGGGTGTCGCTACAGGTACCCGTATTCAGCTCGCCGGCCAGGGCGAGGTCGGCACGGCCGGCGGTCCCCAGGGCGATCTCTACGTAGAGATTCGGGTCAACAGCGACTCGACCTTCCTTCGTGAGGGCGACGACCTTCACGCGACCCTGAGCGTGCCGATGACAGCTGCGGCCCTCGGCACCAACGTGATAATGAAGAGCTTCGACGGTGATCAGGAACTCACGATCAAGCCCGGCACGCAGTCGGGCGAAGTGATTACCCTTCGCGGCCTTGGGGTGACCCACCTGCGCGGATACGGCAGAGGGGACCTGCTGGTGCATTTGAGCGTGGAAACGCCGCGGAACCTCGACAGCGGACAGGAAGAACTGCTTCGGCGCCTTGCGGAAATGCGCGGCGAAGAATTTACCGAGGGCCAGCTGGCGAGCAGCGGATCAGGAGTTTTTGCCCGCCTTCGTGAACGCCTCGGGAATCTATAGCCGGGTTATCGGACAATGACCAACCAGGCCTTCTTCGGCGATCCGACCGATGTGCAAACCGCTGCCGTCGGCGGCAGTCTGACGCTGCGCGGTCCGGAGGCGCATCATGCCGCAGCCGTGAAGCGGGTTAGGCCGGGTGAAGAGATCGATGTCCTTGATGGAGAAGGACACCGCTTGAGCTGCACCGTTGTCGAAGCAACTCACGGTGCAGTGGTGGTGACCGTGGACAGGCTCTCATTCGATTCGCCTCCCGCGATGCGGCTGGTCCTGGTGCAGGCGTTGGCGAAGGGGGACAGGGCGGAACTGGCAGTTGAGGCGGCGACGGAACTCGGTGTTGACGCGGTGCTTCCCTGGCAGGCGGATCGAAGTATCGTACGGTGGCGTGCCGAGAAGGCAATCAAAGGCCGTACCAAGTGGGAGTCCCTCGTTCGTGCCGCATCGAAGCAGAGTCGGCGCGCACGTGTGCCGGAGGTACTCGATGCGCTGGACACCAAGGGCCTGGGACACTGGCTGGGCGGCGTCCAGCACCCGGTTGTGCTACACGAGGAGGCGAGCGAGTCGCTCGCGGAATATTGGGGTCGGAGTACGTTAGCAACGTCGGAAACGCTGGCCGTGATTGTGGGTCCGGAGGGCGGTATCAGCCCCGAAGAGCTCGGTGTATTGGCCAACGCAGGGGCGGTTCCGGCGCAACTTGGTACCAACGTCCTGCGAGCTTCAACAGCGGGACCCGCGGCCATCGCGGTACTGAATCACCTGGCCGGACGCTGGTAGCTGCGCGTCAGCGGACGCTGATCAGTTTGTCATCGGTCACCACGCCGGCGGCCGGGCCTGCTTCGGCGGATGGGCCGGCGGCTTCGTACACCTCGAGGAGAAAAGTTCCCGCCTCCAGCGCAACGCTGAACTCGTATAGTCCGACAGCGCCGGTTCCAGCGTCCACGGGAACCGTTCCGCTGACAACATCTTCGGCGGGGACCCCACCGCCATCTACGCGCCGCACCCGCCACTCAAGCGCAGCATCCGTCGTCGTGGTGCTGCCCTGGACTATAACCGTTCGATCGGAGCGGACTGAGCTGTCCTGCGGGTTGATGATCCACACGGGCGCAATAGCGCCGACGTCCCGTTGGAGCAAGGAACTCAGCTCGATGTGTCCAAAAGCGCTGTAGCCCGCTTTGCCGTCCACCAGCAGGCGGACACTGCTGGGACTTCCGCTTGCAATCAGACCGGAATTGGCTGCTGCAGCCGTTGCCGTGTAGACAAGCTGCTGCACCGCACGCCCGGCGACTGCTGCATCGATGCCGGTGGTAAAGGCGTCCGAGGAGATGTCGATCGTGACCACATTGTCGAGTGAAATCGAAGTGTTGACAGCCGATGCTTCCTGCCACGGGCTGTAGTAATCGTCATCGAGCGGCTCCGCGCTGGTCATCGCCCACACGGCAGCAGCAATCGGATCTCCAGTTGACTCAGCAGGAAGGAACTCGCGATAGAGGAGCCCGTTGGCATCTCCGAGCCAGTAGACAGGAAGGAGCGGGGCGGCGTCCGGGGCCGCGGGACTTTGGAGATCGATTTCGGGCAAGCTGGCAGTCGACTCCAGCAACACTTCTGCCTCTGCTGCGATCTCGGAGGTCGGCTCATTCTGCCCGCCGATCGTGCAGGCCTGCAGGCCCAACGCCGCGGCGACGAGTATGGATCCCTTCCACCGGCGCCCGGAGGTCCGTCGGTTGAGGAGAGGAAGAACGCCCATGCGTGTCCGTTCCTCTCATTCGTCGGGCCGATCGATTGTCGTGCAGCGTAGGTCTGGGCGTCGCCAATCAGTGGTGACGCCAACAGGAACCGGAACTGCACGGAGTTCTACTTCAGCTTTGCATAGGTAGGAGCCCCTGCCCTGTGCTTTTCCGAATCGCGGCCTGACTGAAACGCTATTGATATCGGTCCGTTGCGTTCCTGAGATTTTTCCGTGCCCGGCCAAACCCCGGCTCCCTTGGCGCCGCATCCAGGTGAGCGGCAACAGGACGGCGGCGGTACGCTAGTAGAAGGCCTCGTCATGGGTCTGAACAAGCACACAACCGGATGAACCGGAAAATTCGGCGGCACAAGGAGAGATGGAAGGCCTACAGGCCGATACTATGACCGATTCTGCAGTGGGTATGGGGGCAGCGGGCCTGGACAGCCGGGTCGTCCAATTCGAATCAGCTGAACAGATGGTGCAGGCCCTCGGAGCCAATGATGAGGCACTGGCCATGATCGAAGGAGCTTTCCCTGGTATCAGTCTGCACGTGCGGGGAAGTGATCTTTCCATCACGGGGCCGGCAACCGACGTTGGGCGCACTGAGCGGCTGATCAGCGAGGTCCGCACGCTTGCCGCCAACCAAACACCGGTGACCGCGCAAGTACTGGAGCAGCTGCTTTTTATGCTCAAGACGCAGGGCGCGGCCAAGCCGGCCGAAGTCCTGTCGATGAACATCCTTTCCTCGCGCGGACGCACCATCCGTCCAAAGACGGTCAACCAGAAGAACTACGTCGAGGCAATAGATACGCACACTATCGTTTTCGGCATCGGTCCGGCGGGTACGGGCAAAACATACCTGGCAATGGCCAAGGCGGTCCAGGCGCTCCAGCACAAGGAAGTCAACCGCATTATCCTGACGCGTCCGGCGGTGGAAGCGGGGGAGCGCCTCGGTTTCCTTCCGGGCACTCTCAACGACAAGATCGACCCTTACCTGCGCCCGTTGTACGACGCGCTGCACGACATGATGGAACCTGATTCAATTCCACGCCTGATGGCCGCCGGAACTATTGAGGTTGCGCCGCTTGCCTATATGCGCGGCCGAACGCTCAATGATGCCTTCATCATCCTCGATGAAGCGCAGAACACCACTCCCGAACAGATGAAGATGTTTCTGACCCGTCTCGGCTTTGGTTCGCGGATGGTGGTAACCGGAGATGTGACCCAGGTCGATCTGCCCGGCGGGACCAGTTCAGGGCTCAGGATAGTCAGTGACATCCTGCAGGGTGTCGAGGATGTTGCGTTCTCCACACTGGATGCCACCGACGTCGTGCGCCACCGGCTGGTGGGAGACATCGTGTCCGCCTACAGCCGGTGGGATGAGTCACAGAGAGTGGCTCTGAACGGACGCCGCGGTCCAGGGAAGGCGACCCGTAATGAGCATTGAGGTGAATAACGAGTCAGGCTTCGAGGTGGATGATGAGGCGCTGGTCAGGCTCGGTCGCCACGTGCTTGAGCGTCTCTTTGTGCATCCGGAGTCGGAGCTGTCGATCATCCTCGTTGACATTGACGCCATGGAAAAGCTTCACATCGAATGGATGGACGAGCCGGGGCCAACCGATGTTCTGTCCTTCCCCATGGACGAGTTGAGGCCTGGTACGGCCACGCGTCCCACGGATTCGGGCATTCTGGGAGATGTCGTCCTCTGTCCAGAGGTGGCCCGGACCCAGGCGGACAACGCCGGACACAGCATGAACGAGGAGCTGCTCCTGCTCACAACCCACGGCATGCTTCACTTGTTGGGGTTCGATCACGCTGATCCGGAAGAGGAAAAGGAGATGTTCGGCCTCCAACGCGAGCTCCTGACCGATTTCCTGGGAGGCAAAGCGCCACGGGAAACCACCCAGTGAGACTTTTCCCAGCGTCGAAGCAGTCCATCAGATGATCGTGTTCCTCCTGGCCCTGATGGCAATCGTGTTTGTGTTGATTGCCGCGTTGGTTACGGCTGCCGAAGCGGCTTTCAGCTATCTTCCCCGCCAGGACGCTGAGGCTCATCTTGACGGGCCCAAGGGAGAACCTGTCCGCCGCGTCCTCGAATCGCCCGTAGCACACATGCATGCGCTACGGTTTTGGCGCGTCTGGTTTGAGATGGCCGCCGCAGTCGCCGTTGCGCTTCTTTTTGCTGATGTGCTGGACAACATCTGGGTCGCGGGACTACTGGCCACGGTGACGATGGCCGGCCTCGGGTTTGTACTGGTAGGTGTGTCGCCACGGCAGCTCGGCCGGACCAACGCAGCAACCCTGGTGCCGTTGACCGCCCGCCTGGTTGGTGTCCTGCGGTCTATTCTGGGTCCCGTTCCTCGCTGGTTGGTCGGCATCGGCAGCGCACTGTCGCCGGGGTCTGCCCGGGCTGAGGCGGCGTTTTTCACGGAAGAGGAGTTTCGGGAACTGCTCTCACGTGCCAATGAAGCGGAGATGATCGAGGACAGCGAGGCCGAGTTGATTCATTCGGTGTTTGAGCTGGGAGATACCAAGGTGCGGTCTGTCATGGTGCCGCGCACGGACATGGTGTCGGTCGAGGCCGGATCCACACTCCGGCAGGCGATGTCCCTCTTCCTCAGGTCCGGATACTCCCGAGTGCCCGTAATCGGCGACAATGCGGATGACGTCCGGGGCATTCTGTACCTGAAGGACGTCGTTGCTGTCCTGAACGGAAACAATCCCAGCGATAGGGACCCGGTGGATGGTGTCTGCCGGGATGTCCGCTATGTTCCTGAGTCCAAGCCCGTGGGAGATTTCCTTCAGGAACTGCAGCGCGAATCAACACATGTGGCCATCGTCATCGACGAGTACGGCGGTACGGCGGGACTCGTGACGCTGGAGGACCTGATCGAGGAGATCGTCGGCGAGATCGTCGACGAGTACGACTCCGAGGTACCCGAAATGGAACAGTTGTCCGAGGGCGGATTTCGCGTCAGTGCACGCATGAGCATCGACGATCTGGGTGAGCTGTTCGACCTGGAGCTTGAGGATGATGAGGTTGACACCGTCGGTGGACTTTTGGCGAAGACCCTCGGACGGGTGCCCATCGTCGGGAGCGAGGTCCAGGTCGGTGACATCGCTCTACGTGCGGAACGGGTCGAGGGGCGCCGCAACCGCGTATCCCACATCCTTGCATGGAGGGTCGAACGGCCCACGGATGAGGACGCACGAACAGATCAGGACAACGGATTTTCGAGGGAAACGGTGGAAAACAAATGAGCACGCAGCAGTATCGCGCGGGGTTCATCTCGCTGGTCGGCCGGCCCAACGCAGGGAAGTCAACCCTGACGAATGCACTGGTGGGGCAGAAGATTGCCATCACTTCGGCCAAACCCCAGACCACTCGGCACACCATCCGCGGGATTGTGCACCGGGAGGACGCGCAACTCATCCTGGTCGACACCCCGGGTCTGCATCGACCACGAACTCTTCTCGGCCAGCGTCTCAATGACTTGGTTGCGGATACTCTGGCGGAGGTCGACGCCATTGGGTTCTGCCTGCCCGCCAACGAACAGGTGGGACCGGGTGACCGCTACATTGCGGCGCAACTGGCGCAGCTGTTGCGGAAACCCGTCATCGCTGTCGTCACTAAAGCAGATCTCGTGAGCAAGGAGGCGCTTGTGCGCCAGTTGTTAGCGGTGTCTGAGCTGGGACGCGAGGTGTTGGGCGAAGCGGGGTGGGCCGACGTCGTGCCTGTGTCCGCAGTTGACGGGTACCAGGTAAGCACGGTTGCCGATGTCTTCGCGTCGCACATGCCCCAGTCGCCGCCGCTGTACCCCGATGGTGCTCTCACCGACGAGCCGGAGGCCGTGATGGTCGCTGAGCTAGTGCGGGAAGCGGCGCTTGAGGGTGTTCGTGATGAGCTTCCCCACTCGCTCGCGGTCGTCGTTGAGGAGATCGTCCCGCGCGAGGGGCGCCCCGAAAACAATCCGCTGCTCGATGTCCGGGTGAATCTTTACGTCGAGCGTTCTTCGCAGAAGGCCATCGTCATCGGAAAGGGCGGCGCACGACTGCGCGAGGTAGGGACTGCCGCAAGGAAGAGTATTGAAGCTCTACTCGGCACCAAGGTCTATCTCGACCTCCATGTGAAGATTGCCAAGGACTGGCAGCGCGATCCCAAACAGCTCGTGAAGCTCGGTTTCTAGCCGGTGCTGATCGCCTCGGGGCACTTCAAGCGGCGCTTGCTCGTTGAGCTACAGATGCCCGGAGCACAGGGGCACCAAGTCTTGAATCACATCGAAAGGGCCGAGCGTCATGAGTGAATCCGGCGGTGAGCGGAACGGCTCCCCGGATGGCATCCGTCTGGGGACCGGTGGCCGGCATCTCGGCAAGGGACGTCCGCGCGTCCTGCAGATAGTCGCGATCTCGCTCGTTGCGGTACTCGTGGGTGCCATCGCATTCGTGGCGCTTTCAGTGGTTCGCCTCCAGGGGAATGTAGCCACCGAACCCCTCAACCTTTCCACCGACGGTGAATCCCAGCTGCCCGTCGACCTCAGCAGGGATCCCGTGCAGATTCTAATCATCGGCAGTGACACCCGCGCCGGGCAGGGTGCGGACAGCGAGCCAGAGGATGTCGAGGGTCAGGCGGATGTCATGATGCTCATGACGATGTCGGCGGACCGGAGCAACGTCACCATGGTGAGCTTCCCCCGGGATCTGTTGGTTCCGCTGCCGGCTTGCGAGAACCCGGAAACCGGTGCAACCAGTCAGCCGATGGCGCTGGGACAGCTCAACAGCTCCCTCGCTAACGGCGGTCCCGGCTGCACCGTCGCAGCCATCAACGAAATCACGGGTCTGCAGATCGACCACTTCATGATGGCTGATTTCAACGCGGTGACTGAGCTTTCGAAAGCAGTGGGCGGTGTTGAAGTCTGCGTCAATCAGGCCGTCGACGACGAATTTTCCGGATTGAAACTGCCGGCCGGTACCAGCGAGGTGGAGGGTGAGCAGGCCCTGGCATTCCTGCGCACACGGCATAGCTTCGGCACCGGAGGAGATGAGGGCCGAATCCGCGCGCAGCAGGCTTTCCTGGCGTCACTGGCACGGAAAATCAAGGAGGAAGGCACGCTGAGCAACATCCCGCGCCTCTACTCCATTGCGGAGGCAGTCACTCAGAACCTGACGGTCGACGACGGTCTCGCCGAGATTCCGGAGCTGCTCAAACTGGCAGGGCGCCTGCAGGAGGTTGACCTGGGAAACGTGGCGTTCGTGACGGTCCCCGTTGTGCCCTATGAACTTGACCCGAATCGCCTCGTCCTGGATGAGGACAAGGCTGATGACCTGTTCGCGGCTCTTCGCGCCGACCGGGACATCACCAAGCCGGTACAGGAGCCCTCGCCGTCAGCAAGCGCGAGTCCGGAGACGGACCCGTCGGGCACGCCTGAGCCGACCCCGGAACCTGAACCCACCCCGACCGTCGAAGAGCTCGGTTTCGATCCGGCGTTGGTCCCGCTTACTGTGCTCAACGCTTCCGGCGAATCCGATCGCGGGCAGGAACTGCAGGAAGTGCTGCTCGCAGAGGGCTACGTACAGGCCACTGTCGCTGACGCGGACGATCGTCCGGCTACCCAACTGTTTGTGGGCCCCGGCTACGAGGGAATAGCGCCCGTCATCGCAGAACTGTTCGGTCTGGCTGATGTTCAGGTAATCCCGAGTGCAACAACTGTGGGACTGGAACTATCCGTTGGCAGCGACTTCACCGAGGGGGAGACTATCGAGGCCCAGGGCGTTGCCGGCGACCTGAGCGGCCAGACGGCCGCCCAGGTAACCTGCCAGTCCTGAGCAGCTCCTACCAGATCCTGACCCGTTCCTCGGGCGCAAGCCACAGCTTGTCTTCTTGATCCACCGAAAAAGCACTATGGAATTCGTCGAGGTTGCGCACTACCTGATTGCACCGGAACTCGTTCGGTGAGTGAGGATCGATGGCGATGCGCCGTGCGGCCTCTTCAGGGCGAATGTTCTGGCGCCAGCATTCAGCCCAGGAGTAGAAGAAACGCTGCACTCCGGTCAGCCCGTCAAGAACAGGCGCTTCCGCTCCGTCCAGACTGATGACGTAAGCAGCCAGGCTGATTCCCAGTCCGCCAAGGTCGCCGATGTTCTCACCGAGGGTGAATTTCCCGTTGACCGGATGGTCCGGCGCCTCGGTGGGAGCCAACTCAGAGTATTGACTGACAAGCCGTCCAGTGAGCGCCTCGAATGCCATCCGGTCAGCTTCAGTCCACCAATTGTGCAGCGCGCCCGTACCGTCGAACTGTGATCCCTGGTCATCGAAGCCATGCCCGATCTCGTGTCCGATGACGGCCCCGATCGCCCCGTAATTTGCGGCTGGATCGGCATCGGCGTCGAAAAATGGCGGCTGCAGGATCGCGGCCGGGAAGACAATCTCGTTCATTGTCGGCATGTAGTAGGCGTTCACGGTCTGCGGCGTGAGGTGCCACTCGCCACGATCAATGGGGCCGCCGAGCTTGGCAAGTTGCCGGTCGGTTTCGAACTCGGTCGCTCTGCGCACATTGCCGTACAGGTCACCGGGGACAATCTTCAGTGTTGAATAATCGATCCAGCGATCGGGGTACCCGATCTTCGTGGTGAAGAGACTCAGCTTCTCCAGGGCACGTGCACGTGTCTCGGCGCTCATCCATTCGAGACGGTTGATGCGCTGTTCGTAGGCAGCAAGGATGTTTTCGACCAGTTCCCGCATGGTGGCCTTGTGGGACTCAGGGAAATGCCGCGCCACGTACATACGCCCAACGGCCTCACCCATGGTTCCCTCGACAATCGCGACACCCCGTTTCCAACGTTCCTTCAGCCGTGGCGTACCGCTGAGGGTGGTCCCGTAGAACGCGAAGTGAGCGTCGACGAAGTCGTCGCTGAGAAACGGAGCTGCGTGCAACAGCACCCTGGCAGCCAGCCAGTTTTTCCACACCTCCAACGGGACTTCATCCAGTGCTCGTACCAGAGCCGTGATGTACCCCGGCTGGTTCACGATCAGTTCACCGGGAATCCCGACGCCGGCAGTCAACTCCGTGAGCCAGGTTTCCAGCTGCGGTGCATCCTTGATCAACGTGGCAGTTGTGCGCAGATTGTAGGTGGCCTGTGGATTACGTTTGGTCACCGTGTCCATGTGGGAAGAAGCTAGGCGTGCTTCGAGATCGAAGACGCTCGCCGCCGCAGCACGGCTCTCAGGGCGCCCGGCAAGCTCGAACAGCTGGTGCAGCAGTTCGACATATCCGAGTCGTGCCTCTTCGAACTTCGCCTCCCGGTAGTAGGACTCGTCAGGCAGCCCTAGTCCGGACTGGTAGAGGTGCAGCAGGTAGCGTTCGGGATTTCCTGCGTCGTTGCTGACGTAGGGGAGGACAAGACCGGCTGCGCCGGCCCTCGTGAGTTCGGCGTCGAGGCGGACGATGTCCATGACCGCCGCAGCGCCGTCTATCTCTTCCAGCAGCGGTTGGACGGGAGCGCCGGCCTGCCTGCTGAGATGTTCTGTGTCCATGAAGTCCGCAAACAACGCGCCGAGACGAAAGCGGTCGCCGTCGTCGTCCGTCTCTGCTGCCGCATCCTCGACGATTCTGCGCACGGCCAGTTCAGCTGCATCCGCCAGCTGCGAGAATGAGCCCTCGCGGGCTCGGTCCTCGGGAATGGGAGTGTTTCGTAGCCAACCGCCATTGACGTGGCGGAAGAGGTCGTCCTGGGGGCGGACATCGGAATCGATGTTCGCGACATTGATGCCGGATGCGGTCATGAAAGCTCCTTCGTTGGTGCGTCTTCTCATCCTAGGGGCCGTGCTAATGTTGAATTGTGCGCGCAGAGCTGCTCCTTCTTAGCTGCCGTGGCGGGGCCACACCGACGGGATAGTCAGTCTTTGACTACCGGGTCGCAGGCCGAATCCCCGCTGCGGAGTCTGTGTTGCCGGCCGCCATCCTGTGAAGCAAGAGCCTTATAGGTTCACCAAAGGAAAGGCCCCTCACCGCCATGCGCAACGCACAGAAACCCTCCGGAATGCCGTTCCACAAGTATGTTCCGTTCCAGGATCAGATCACTGTGGAACTTCCGGACCGCACCTGGCCGGACAAGGTCATCACCAAGGCTCCGCGCTGGTGCGCCGTCGACCTTCGGGACGGCAATCAGGCGCTGATCGACCCCATGAGCCCCGAGCGCAAGCACAAGATGTTCGACCTGCTGGTACAGATGGGCTACAAGGAGATCGAAGTAGGTTTCCCGTCCGCCTCCCAGACCGACTTCGACTTCGTCCGCCAGCTCATTGAGGGCGATCGCATCCCGGATGACGTGACCATCCAGGTACTGACCCAGGCACGCGAACACCTGATCGAGCGCACCTATGAATCGATCGAGGGCGCTGACCGCGCGATCGTCCATCTGTACAACTCGACGTCGGTGCTCCAACGCCGGGTCGTGTTCAACCAGGACATGGACGGCATAGTTGATATCGCGCTCACTGGCGCACGGCTGTGCCGCAAGTTCGAGGAGAATGTGGGTGATACCCACATCACCTATGAGTATTCGCCGGAGTCCTTCACCGGTACTGAGCTGGAGTTCGCGGCGCGCATCTCAAACGAGGTTGCCGCCGTGTTCGAGGCGTCCGCCGATCGCCAGATGATTCTGAACCTGCCGGCAACCGTGGAAATGGCGACGCCCAACGTGTACGCCGACTCCATTGAATGGATGTGCCGTAATTTGGCGAACCGGGACGCCGTTATTCTCTCGCTTCACCCCCACAATGATCGCGGCACCGGTGTCGCTGCGGCAGAGCTCGGCTACCTCGCCGGGGCTGACCGCATCGAGGGATGCCTGTTCGGCAACGGTGAGCGCACCGGAAACGTTGATCTCGTGACTTTGGGCATGAACCTGTATGGACAGGGCATCGATCCGCAGATCAACTTCTCCGACATGGATCACATCCGCCGAACCGCAGAATACTGCAACCAACTCAATGTCCCGGAGCGTTCACCCTACGGTGGAGATCTGGTATTCACCGCCTTCTCAGGATCGCATCAGGATGCGATCAAGAAGGGTTTCGAGCGGATGGAGGCAGACGCCGCCGCCGCTGGCAAGACGGTCGAAGAAATCCCGTGGGCCGTCCCGTACCTGCCCATAGATCCGAAGGACATTGGACGCTCATACGAGGCGGTGATCCGCGTAAACTCCCAGTCAGGCAAGGGCGGCGTGGCTTACCTTCTCAAGCATGAGCACAGCCTGGACTTGCCGCGCCGGGCGCAGATCGAATTCTCGGGAGTCGTGCAGCGACGGACAGACACAGTGGGCGGGGAAGTGAGCGGAGCCGAACTGTGGGAAACCTTCCAGGACGAATACCTGCCGTCCCGTAACGGAACGTGGGGCACCTATGTCCTGACCTCCACGAACACCGATACGTCCGAAGACGGCCGATTCAACCTGACGGCAACCCTTCTGGTTGGCGGCGTGCAGCAGCGCCGATCCGCGCAGGGGAACGGTCCTATTGATGCCCTCGTGTCTATCCTCGGTCAGGACGGCGTGGACGTGCGCGTCCTTGACTACACCGAGCATGCATTGTCCTCCGGGGGTAATGCGCGGGCGGCTGCCTATGTGGAGTGCGCAGTCGGGGAGCGCGTCCTCTGGGGTGTTGGAATTGATGCAAACTCGACCATGGCGTCCCTGAAAGCGGTCATTTCTGCGGTGAACCGCGCCATCCGGGATAACAGCTGACGTCAGCGCAGGGCATACGGGAGGGCTTGGCGCGGCGTTGGTCGCGTCCGGCCCTCCGAGTGGGAAAATAGAACGTGTCCAGATCATTCGCGTCGCGAACCTACAGGGCGGAAGGCGTCGTCCTTCGCACGTACAAGCTCGGTGAAGCCGACCGCATCATCGTGCTCCTGACCAGGGAACACGGTCAGGTGCGCGCTGTTGCGAAGGGCATCCGGCGGACGAGCAGCAAATTCGGAGCGCGGCTGGAGCCGTTCATGACCGTGGACCTTCAACTGGTTTCCGGACGCACCCTCGATGTTGTGACGCAGGCCCAGACACGCGGCGCCTACGGGCATGGAATTGCGTCCGACTATTCCCGCTACACCGCGGCGGCAGCTATCGCTGAAACGGCCGAGAAGCTCACGGATGCGGACGGTGAGTCTGCAGGAGCACAGTACGGCCTGGTCATCGGTGCCCTGTCCGCTCTCAGCAGGGGTCTCCATCCGTCCGAACTGATTCTTGACTCCTATCTGCTACGGGCATTGGCCACGGCCGGCTGGGCGCCGAGCTTCACCGACTGCGCCCGGTGCGGCGCGGCTGGTCCCCATACTGCGTTCTCGGCCGCTTTGGGCGGCGCGGTGTGCGCCTCCTGCCGGCCGCCCGGTTCAGCGTCACCGTCACCCGATGCCATGGCGTTGTTGGGTGCGCTGCTGTCCGGGAACTGGGAGGTTGCGGATACCGCCGAGGCTTTTGCCCGGCGTGAAAGTGCAGGACTTGTCGCTGCCTACGTACAGTGGCATTTGGAACGAGCAGTGAAGTCCCTCAAACATGTGGAGCGCGTGTGACGAAATCCGCCGGCGAACCGTCTCAGCCGTGGCCTCATCCGAGCGGCGAGCGTCCGCCTGCCATCCCCGTGGACCTTGTGCCGGCCCACGTGGCAATCGTGATGGATGGCAACGGACGGTGGGCCAATGAGCGGGGGCTGCCGCGTACGGAGGGCCACCGGGCGGGTGAGGCCGCGCTCCTCGATGTGATCGCAGGCGCCATCGACATCGGGGTCAAGTATGTCAGCGTCTATGCCTTTTCTACCGAGAACTGGAAGCGCTCCCCGGACGAAGTACGGTTCCTGATGGGTTTCAGCCGGGACGTCCTGCGCCGGCAGCGGGATCAGCTCAATGAGTGGGGAGTGCGCATACGGTGGGCTGGACGGCGCCCGCGGCTCTGGCGCTCGGTCATCAATGAGCTTGAGATCGCAGAGGAGCGCACGCGCTCCAACTCGGTGTGTACCCTCACCATGTGTGTCAACTACGGGGGCCGGGCTGAGATTGCCGATGCGGCCAGGGGCATAGCGGAAGACGTGGCGGCTGGCCGGTTGAAGGCGTCATCCGTCTCAGAGAGCACCATCCAGCGTTACCTGGACGAGCCGGACCTGCCCGATGTCGATCTGTTCCTGCGCACCTCCGGCGAGCAGCGGACCTCAAATTTCATGCTGTGGCAGTCCGCTTACGCAGAAATGGTCTTCATGGATGTCCTGTGGCCGGATGTTGACCGCCGTACGCTCTGGAGGGCCGTGGATGAGTACGCTGCGCGGGATCGGCGCTACGGCGGAGCTGTCGACAAAGCCAAGTCCTAGACCTCCGGTATGGGTGAGGCGCTGCTGTAGCACCTTACCCACCGATCGAGATCGGCATACACCTTTCGACGCACCGCCTTTCGCGACAGGAGGGTGTCATGCAGCGCGCCGTCATACCTGCAGACGGTGACGTGAGGCCCCAGCAGCAGGGCACGTTGCGTCATGACGGTCACATCGAGGACGCTGTCCGAGGAGAGCATTGCTTCACTCCACACGGGACTGATGGTGGATCGCGCAGAGGACAGAACCAGCACTGGAAGGTCGATGGAAAGTCCGCGGCGCACCTGCGCGTGTCCGTTCAGGACAGCGGTGAGCCAGCCGGCCCGGATGGGAAAACCGAATTGCGGCCGCCACTGCCCGTTAAGTTCCCACTCGCCCTCGGCAAGGTTGCTTATACTTCGCCAATAGAAGCCGAATTCCGGCAGTTTCAAGCGTGCCTTGGGCCTGAACCGCGTGATCGGCTCGAGGAGCCCCTGCGTGGTGGTGCGCAGTATTGCACTTCCCTGGATGTCCAGCCACGGACTGTTGAGGATGAGGCTCGATACCCGCCCTGGAAAGTGGTTCGCCCACAACGAAGCGACGAGGGCGCCGGTCGAATGCGCCATCAGGGTGACGCCGGACGGCGGCGCGCCCGTTTTGGCCGTGATGTCTTCGGAGAGGGTATCCAGGGCAGCAGCGATGTCGTCGTCGTACTCCGACAGGTCCGTGACGTAACCGGGCGTCTGCCACGGCCGCAGGCTTCGTCCGTACTTCCGCAGGTCCAGGGCGTAGAAGGCAATACCGCGGTCACTGAAGAAGTGAGCCAGTTCGTGCTGGAAGAAGTAATCGCTCCAGCCATGGACGTAGAGCACCGCCTGCGCTGCGGACTCCTGTTCATCGCGTCCGCGTGGGCGCAGGCGCTTCAGCACCACGCGCGCTGCGTCACGCAGGCCGGTCGGCGCAACGACGGCGGGTGGGGTGTAGGAGACGAGCGTGGCCAGGCACGGGCCCTCCTCGTCTGAGCCAACGTGAAGCTCGGTCAGCGCAAATCCGTCGCCCAGGTGGTCCGGCTGCCAGTTGATGCCCATTGGTCGAGGATATCGATGCCAACATCAACTTGGTGAAGCGGCTGCGGGCATGGCAACTTTGACCCATGCGTATTTATCCTGCCTTCTTCCGCGTCGTCTTCAGCGGTATGGACCCTGAGCGCGCGCACCGGATCGGCTTCCGCCTGATCCGGTGGACGGGCAGGACCCCGGTGGGCGGCGTCCTGCGCCGCATTACCGCGCCGCCTGCCGAACTGCAGACTACGGCGTTCGGCGTGACCTTCCCGTCACCGTTCGGGCTTGCGGCCGGTTTCGACAAGGAGGGACACGGCGCCGCCGCGCTGGCTGACCTGGGGTTCGGCCATGTAGAGATCGGAACAATCACTGGGCAGGCGCAGCCGGGAAATCCAAAACCACGGCTCTTCCGGCTGGTCGAGGACCGGGCGGTGATCAACCGGATGGGTTTCAATAACGACGGCGCCGCTGCAGTTGCTCCGCGCATCGCGGCCGCACGCCGCACGCTTGAACGACGCTACCCGTCGGTACGGCCCGTGATCGGCGTGAACATCGGCAAGACCAAGACTGTGGATCTGCGCGATGCGGTCGCCGACTACCGAATATCCGCGACGGCGTTAGCTCCGCTTGCGGACTACCTGGTGGTCAACGTCAGCTCGCCCAACACCCCGGGACTCCGTCTGCTGCAAAGCGTCCGCTCTCTCCGCCCCCTTCTGAAAGCGGTCCGAAAGGCTGCGGATGAAAGCGCCGACCGTCACGTACCGCTGTTGGTGAAGATCGCCCCGGATCTGAGCAATGAGGACATCGAGGAGGTAGCGGCGCTGGCACTGGAGCTGAAACTGGACGGCATCATCGCAACCAACACCACCGTCACCCGGGAAGGCCTTTCGACCGATCCGGAAACCGTGATGGCTTGTGGGGTAGGTGGGTTGAGTGGTGCTCCGCTCAAGGCACGTTCGCTTGAGGTACTCACGCGCTTGCGGCAGGCGGCCGGGCCCGAACTGGCCCTGATCTCGGTGGGCGGAGTGGAAACAGCAGACGACGTCGTTGACCGTCTCAACGCTGGAGCCAACCTGGTGCAGGGCTACACCGCGTTCCTTTACGAAGGCCCTTTCTGGGCTTCGTCGATCAACCGCGCGCTGAGGAACCACCCCCGCCTGCAGCGCTGAAGCGGCGCGCGATGTCCCGCTGTTAGGCGGGAAACTGCCCGCGGCTTACCTGCGGCTTGGGAAGACGGAGCCGACGGATCTGCATGGCACGTGAGATTCCGTACCAAAGATCCCCACGCCCGGGTTCGCCGAACTTCGCTGTCAGTTGCGCCTTGAGCTTGCGGCGCAGGAGAAGGCAGTCAACGATCACCGCCATGATGATCACCCAGAAGGTCAGCATGACGTAGCCCTGGAGAGTCAGATTGGGGATGAAGCTCAGGAAGACAAAGACCAGCGCCGCAAACATCAGGAACTCGGCGACATTCCAGCGTGCGTCCACATAGTCACGGACGTAGCGACGGGCCGGGCCCTTGTCACGGAACGGCAGGTGCCGCTCATCGCCGTTCTCGAGTGCACGCCGCATCCGCAGTTGGTCCTCGCGCCGCGCCAGGCGGCTGGCCTCCCGCGCTGCCTTCCGGTCATTCGGAACCAGGGGCCGCTTCCGGGCCGCTTCCTGAACGCTGCGCCTGGGAGTGGGCGCGCCCTTACCGGCCGTTCTCAATCGCTGTTCCTCCGCGACTTGCTCTGCGGGATTCTCAACAACGGCAGCGTCTCTTTTTCGTCCAAACACCCCTCTAGGATACCCGTCCTGAGCGCCGGATTCTCCGCATGCGTGTGTAGGCTCGAAGGCATGAATATGCCTTCAAGTGATCTACTGCCGGACACCACCGTTGCTGCCCTGCGTTCCACCGTCGACTCCGCATTCCCGCGGACAATCGAGGAGCTCAAGTCGCTCGTCGCCATTCCGGGTGTGGCCTGGGCAACCTTTGATCCCGCGGAACTCGATCGCAGTGCTGAAGCAGTTGCTTCGCTAGTCCGATCCACGGGCATCACGGATGTGCGTATCCTCCGAATGGACAACAACGGCACACCCGGTGGTCCTGCTGTCGTCGCGCGGCGTCCGGCTGCTGCGGGAAAACCGACCATCCTGCTCTATGCACACCATGATGTCCAGCCCCCCGGTGAGCGGGACCTGTGGGAAAGCGAGCCGTTCGTCGCCGAGGAACGAGACGGCCGGTTATACGGGAGGGGAGCAGCGGACGACAAGGCCGGCATTATGGCCCATATCGCGGCGGTCCGGGCTGTCTCCGAGGTCCTGGGGGAGGACCTTGGCCTAGGCATCACCTTATTCATCGAGGGTGAAGAGGAGGCTGGATCCCCGACCTTCCGCAGCTTCCTAGAAGAACACCGTGAACTCCTGCGCTCCGACGTCATCGTGGTTGCGGACTCGAGTAACTGGAAGGTCGGCATCCCTGCCCTCACAACCAGCCTGCGCGGACTGGTTGATGGTGTAATCGAGGTCAGAGTCCTGGAACACGCTGTCCATTCCGGTATGTTCGGCGGTCCTGTATTGGATGCGCCGACCCTGCTTGCCCGATTGATTGCCACCCTTCACGACGACGATGGCAGCGTCGCCATCCAGGGCCTTGTTTCGAATGACGACGCGGATGTGAACTATGCGGAAGCTGACTATCGCGCTGATGCCTCGGTTCTCGACGGCGTGCAGCTGGCTGGCACAGGCTCCCTTGCGTCACGGTTGTGGACGAAGCCCGCACTGTCCATCATCGGCATCGATGCGCCAGGAGTAGCTGTCTCATCGAACACGCTCCTGCCCACAGCGCGGGCGAAGTTCAGCCTTCGGCTAGCGCCCGGACAGGAGCCCCAGAAGGCTATGGCCGCCGTCGAGCGCCACGTGCGCTCCCACGCTCCGTTCGGCGCCACGGTGACGTTCACGCCGGGGGAGTCAGGCAACCCCTTCTCCACCGACACAACGAGGCCGGCAGCCCAGATCGCACTGTGGGCCTTGCAGACCGCCTGGGGAACGCAGGCCGTTGAAGCGGGGATCGGAGGGTCCATACCCTTCATCGCGGATCTGACTGTGGTCTATCCGGAGGCGCAAATTCTGGTGACCGGCGTCGAGGACCCGGATTCACGGGCACACAGCGCCAACGAATCGCTCCACCTGGGTGAGTTCAACCGTGCGGTGCTCGCAGAGGCTCTGATGCTCGCGCGGCTCAACGCCGGCGGCTGACACCAGTGCCCCGCCGCGCACTGCCGGGCCGGCCCGGAATGTTTGACCAGCATGGATCGTTACACAGCTGGGCAGGCTGTGCTCACCGGACGTACCATGGGACGGACAGCGCTGCGAGGCGCTGAAAGCCACACGCCGCCCGGCGTTATGATCGCAGGCGGGGGGAACCGGTGCGGCGGGCACATAGTAAAGGAGAACGCACACCATGAGCACATCAACAAGCGAACCAACCACTGAGACGGTCGCAGATACCGAACTGCCGGTACATGAGGTCAAACTGTCAGATGTTGCTGCCGGAAAGGTACGCAGCCTCCTCGAGCAGGAGGGACGGACCGACCTGCGTTTGCGCGTAGCGGTACAGCCCGGAGGGTGTTCTGGCCTGATCTACCAGCTCTACTTCGATGAACGCGTCCTCGATGGCGATGCGGTTCGTGACTTCGACGGCGTCGAGGTCATCGTTGACCGCATGAGCGTTCCCTATCTCGCAGGAGCCTCCATTGATTTCGAGGACACCATCTCCAAGCAGGGGTTCACCATCGACAATCCGAACGCCGGTGGGTCCTGCGCCTGCGGTGACTCCTTCCACTAACAGTCCATCTCGCGAGTGGAGTGGCACAGCCCCCGTCACGTATCCGAAACAGGTACGGACGGGGGCTTTGTTGTCACACGATGGCTGCCGTTGCAGGTAAGCTCTACAGTGAGTAGTAAAACTGAAAGTGCATCGCGTTTGAGTAGCAGCTCAGGCAGTACCGTGCACGGAAATGCTGTCACCGTCGGTGGCACCGCACGTGAGAAAAGGAAGGGCCGTCTGTGAGTTCGCAGGACCGAACCGGCAGCCGACGCGCAAAGATTTTCAAGGTCTCAGGCCTCGTGGTCGTCGCTGCGCTGTTCTTGTCTGGTTGTTCATCAGAAGTCCAAAAAGGCTGGTTACCCGCCGAGCGGGACACCACCAACCACACCGGCCGGATCATTGACCTGTGGGTCAATTCCTGGATCGCTGCCCTTGTCATAGGTGTCATCACCTGGGGCCTGATCATCTGGTGCATAGTCGCCTACCGCCGCCGTCGCAACGAGACCGGGTACCCGCGCCAGATCAGCTACAACCTTCCGCTGGAAGTGTTCTATCTGACTATTCCAATCTTCATGGTACTGGTGCTCTTCTACTTCACCGACCGCGACCAGCAGATCATCGACGCACGTGTTGAAGACCCTGATGTCATCATCGACGTGCGCGGCAAGCAGTGGTCATGGGACTTCAACTACGTTCTGGAGGACAAGTACTCTTCAGGCGTCCAGGCCCAACTCGATGGTGAGCCCGGCGTGCCGGAAACCCTTCCGACGCTCTATCTGCCGGTCAACCAAACGGTCGAGTTCCGCCTCAACTCCCGCGACGTCATCCATTCGTTCTGGGTTCCGGCTTTCCTGCAGAAGCGGGACATGATCCCCGAACGGGAAAACTACATCACCCTGACTCCCACGAGTGAGGGAGTCTTCGAAGGGAAGTGCGCCGAGTTGTGCGGCGAGTACCATTCGGAGATGTTGTTCAACGTCGCGGTTGTCTCCGAGGAGGAGTACCAGGCTCATCTGGAAACCCTCGAGGACGGCCAGCTGGGCGAAGAGTATGACCGCAATCCGCAGACTGTGACCGGCGAGAGCCCCAGCGGAGCTGACGAGCAAATTGGGCAGGATTAATTAGATGTCTACTTACGAATACACCGCCGAGGACGCCGGCACTACAGTTGCTCCACGGGTTGTACCGCGGTCCAAGGGACGCATAGTCGTCAACTGGATCACCTCCACTGATCACAAGACCATCGGGTACATGTACCTGATCGCTTCGTTCGTGTTCTTCTGCCTTGGCGGCGTGATGGCGCTTGTCATCCGGGCCGAGCTTTTCGAGCCCGGCATGCAGATCCTGCAAACCAAAGAGCAGTACAACCAGTTGTTCACCATGCACGGCACGGTAATGCTGCTTATGTTTGCAACCCCGCTGTTCGCCGGGTTCACGAACGTGATCATGCCCCTGCAGATCGGTGCACCGGACGTCGCCTTCCCGCGGCTGAATGCCCTTGCTTTCTGGTTCTTCCTCTTCGGCAGCACCATCGCAGTCTCGGGCTTCATCACGCCGCAGGGTGCTGCATCGTTCGGCTGGTTCGCGTACGCCCCCTTGTCCAATACGACGTTTTCCCCTGGTGTTGGTGGTGACCTATGGGTGTTTGGGCTTGCTCTTTCCGGATTCGGCACCATCCTTGGCGCCGTCAACTTCATCACCACCATCATCTGCATGCGCGCTCCCGGTATGACGATGTGGCGCATGCCGATCTTCACCTGGAATGCATTGGTCACGTCGATCCTCGTGCTGATGGCGTTCCCGCCGCTCGCTGCCGCGCTGTTTGCGCTCGGTGCCGACCGGCGGTTCGGAGCACACATCTTTGATCCGGACAACGGAGGGGCGATCCTATGGCAACACCTTTTCTGGTTCTTCGGACACCCGGAGGTGTACATCATTGCGCTGCCGTTCTTCGGTATCGTTTCCGAGATTTTCCCGGTCTTCAGCCGTAAGCCGATCTTCGGCTACAAGGGCCTGGTCTTCGCCACGATCGCCATTGCGGCACTTTCCGTGACGGTGTGGGCGCACCATATGTACGTGACCGGCGCGGTTCTGCTGCCGTTCTTCGCCTTCATGACCATGCTGATCGCTGTGCCCACGGGTGTGAAATTCTTCAACTGGATCGGCACTATGTGGCGGGGGTCAATCACATTTGAGACACCCATGCTCTGGAGCCTCGGTTTCCTTGTCACCTTCCTGTTCGGTGGTCTGACCGGAATCATCCTTGCGTCCCCGCCATTGGACTTCCATGTCTCCGACACCTACTTCGTCGTGGCCCACTTCCACTACGTAGTCTTCGGTACCGTGGTCTTCGCGATGTTCGCCGGCTTCTACTTCTGGTGGCCGAAGTGGACCGGGAAGATGCTGAACGAGCGGCTGGGCAAGATCCACTTCTGGCTCCTGTTCCTCGGGTTCCACGGCACGTTCCTGATCCAGCACTGGTTGGGGGTCATCGGTATGCCACGCCGCTACGCCGACTATCTGCCTGAAGACATGTTCACCGCAATGAACCAGTTCTCCACCATTGCTTCCTTTGTTCTGGGCGCATCGCTGATTCCGTTCTTCTGGAACGTTTACATCACCTGGCGAAGCGGTACAAAGGTCGAGGTCGATGACCCATGGGGCTTTGGAGCATCCCTGGAGTGGGCTACCTCCTGCCCGCCACCACGGCACAACTTCACCTCCTTGCCCCGTATCCGCTCGGAGCGTCCGGCGCTGGATCTGCACCACCCGGAGCTTGCGCAGTGGCACACACCAGGTTCGCCGGCAGGCCAGCTGCTCGGATCCGCTGATCGGAAGGACGCCTAAGTGAAGGTTGAAACGCGACTGTTCCTCCTGCTCGTCCCTTTCTTCGTGCCAGTTTCCGTGGTTTACGGCTTCCTGACTAACTGGTCTGAGTGGGTCGGTATTCTGGGACTCCTTCTTGTCGGAGGTGTTGCCGTGATGATCGGCTTTTACCTCGGCTTCACGGGGCGACGCGTGGGAATGCGGCCCGAAGATCGCCGCGATGCGGAAATTCACGAGGGGTCGGGCGAGCAGGGCCACTTCAGCCCCTGGAGCTGGTGGCCGCTTGTTCTCGGTCTTGCTGCAGCGGGCGGATTTCTCGGTCTCGCGGCTGGATGGTGGATTCTCTACGTGTCCGCCGGACTGGCGGTAATCGCGCTTGTCGGCTGGGTCTTTGAGTACAGCAGGGGAGACCACGCACACTAGTCGTCCCGCACGCGCCTCAGGTGAAGGCCCCGCACATATTATGTGCGGGGCCTTCGTGCGCTCCCTCTCACTGTTGGCTGCCCAGGGTTTCTCCCTCGGCTCCTTATGCCGACCTATAGAATAGGCTGACCATACCGGTCTATTTTACTGGGTTCACCACCCGCGCTAACAGGAGCCGTCATGCCGAATCAGCTCGATGCACTGAGTACTGCACTCGACGGCAAGGGCGCCAAGCATGTGCAGCTTCGCGAACTGCTCCGCGAATACATCCTGGGTCATGCGGAGCCTGGTACTGCCATTCCGTCAGAGCGGAAGCTGACCGAACACTTCGGCGTTGCGCGAATGACTGTACGCCATGCCATCGACGCACTGGTCGCCGAGGAGGTGCTGGAACGGATCGTAGGCCTTGGAACCTTTGTAGCCCACACCAAGGTCGACCTGCAGATGAAGCTCACGTCATACAGTGAGGAGATGCACCGGCGGGGTATGGTGCCGGATGCTCGAGTACTGAGCTTCGAGCAGATGGCTGCCACGCCGCTCATTGCCCGCGAGCTGCAGATTGAGCAGGGCGTCCCGGTTGTAAGGTTCCGGCGCCAGTTGCTGGCAGACCGTGAACCCATGAGCGTGGACGAGAACTTCATCCCGGCACACCGCGTACCCGGAATACTTGATGATGATCCGCCGACGTCCCTGTACAACGTTCTCAGCGAGAGATATGGGCTCGTTATGGAATGGGGTGAGGATACGGTGGAGGCGACTGCGGCGTCGCCCTCTATTGCCCGTCTGCTGAACGTCGAAATGGGCGCGCCGCTCCTGAAAATCCAGCGCCATGCCTATGTGGCCCGCGCAATGGTGGATTATTCCGTCTCGTACTACCGGGCTGACAGGTACAAGCTCTGGGTTCCACTTCAGCGTCCCGGTGTTCGCACTCCTCGGACATACACTGCCAAGCGCTTCAGCTGAACGGGAGTCTGCCGACCGAGAACCACGCCAACCGGGAAACCTGGAAAGAAAAGGAGCGGGCCGCACACTGTGCGGCCCGCTCCTTTTCTTACTAGCTCTTCAGCGTTGACTACTTGCTGGAGATGGCAGCCTTATCATGCTCGTTCGCGACTTCGCCATGGTGGCCGTGGGAGTGGGCCTCTTCAAGCTCCGCCGGAGTGACAGGTGCAACACGATCCTCAAAGAAGAACTTCGATGCCCACGCGCGGCCCTTCTCGCCCTTTGACACATGACCGTTCACGTCCGCCTGGGCAGGCAGGCTAACGGGTGAGTCGAAACTGACCAGCTTGTAACGCTTGTACTCGTCCACCGGCTCGTGAACCTCGATGAACTCGCCGTGGGGGAGCCTGACGATACGACCTGTCTCGCGTCCGTGGAGCACGATCTCGCGGTCCTTGCGCTGGAGGGCCAGCGCGATACGACGGGCGACGATGAATCCGATCACCGGACCGATGATCACCAGGACACGGAGCCAGTAAGTCACGTCATTCAGCGAGACCATAAAGTGCGTAGCGATGAGGTCGGAGCTGGCTGCTGCCCACATGACGCAGTAGAACACAACGCCTGCCACGCCGATGCCGGTGCGGGTGGGAGCATTACGCGGCCGGTCGAGCAGGTGCTTCTCGCGGCGATCCTTGGTCACCCAAGCTTCGATCCACGGCCAGGCAAACAGGAGCGTGAAGACAATCCCTGCAGGCACGAGCGCAGGGAACAGCACGTTCAGGGAGAGCGTGTTTGTGCCCCAAGGGAACGGGATTTCCCATTCGAAGGGGAAACCAGCCAGTATGCCTGGCATAAGCCGCAGGGCGCCGTCTACCCACCCGATGTACCAGTCCGGCTGGGTACCGGCCGAGACAGGGGAGGGATCGTAGGGTCCGTAGTTCCAGATGGGGTTGATCGTGAACGCCGCTGATATCGCGGCGATGATACCGAACACTATGAAGAAGAAGCCGCCGGCCTTTGCCGCGTAAACAGGACCGACCGGGTAGCCCACTACATTGTCATTGGTGCGGCCCGGGCCGGGGAATTGAGTGTGCTTGTGAACAACTACCAGGAAGAGGTGCATCGCGATCAGCAGGAGAATCAGAGCCGGAATCAGGAGGATGTGGAGCACGTACAAGCGCGGGATGATCACGGTACCGGGGAATTCACCGCCGAACAGGAAGAAACTGATGTAGGTCCCCACCACGGGAATTGACTTGATCACGCCGTCGATGATTCGAAGACCGTTACCGGAGAGCAGGTCGTCCGGGAGTGAGTACCCCGTGAACCCTGCGGCCATCGCAAGGATGAGCAGCACACCGCCGATAACCCAGTTCAGCTCGCGCGGACGCCGGAATGCACCGGTGAAGAAAACCCGCAGCATGTGCACTGACACGGCAGCAACGAAGAGCAGTGCAGACCAGTGGTGTACCTGCCGCATGAACAGCCCGCCACGGATATCAAAGGAGATATCGAGCGAGGAAGCGTAGGCCACCGACATTTCGATACCGCGCAGCGGTACGTAGCTTCCTTCGTAATGTGTTTCGGCCATCGAAGGGTCGAAGAAGAAGGTCAGGAATGTACCCGACAGAAGAAGGATGACGAAGGAGTAAAGCGCAACTTCGCCAAACATGAACGTCCAGTGGTCTGGGAAAATTTTCCGCCCAAACTCTTTGACTATCGCGGATCCACCGACGCGGGTATCGACGAAGTTGGCAATCTTGCCGACGTTTGTCTTTGGCTGGTACTGGTGTCCAGCTGCTGAGCTGCTCACACTCCACGCTCCCAGTAACTTGGTCCTACGGGTTCTTGGAAGTCGCTCGTCGCTACCAGGTAACCTTCTTCATCCACGGAGATGGGAAGTTGGGGGAGCGGCCGGGCGGCCGGGCCGAAAATAACCTTCGCTTCTTGGGTGACGTCGAAGGTTGACTGATGGCACGGACAAAGCAGGTGATGGGTCTGCTGTTCGTAAAGGGCTACAGGGCAGCCCACATGGGTACAAATCTTGGAATAGGCAACGATGCCTTCATAGCCCCAATCCTCGCGCCCCGGAGACGGGTTCAGCGATTCAGGACTCAGGCGCATGAGTAGAACAACAGCCTTAGCCTTTTCCTCGAGTTTGTGTTCCGCCTCATTGAGGCCCTCGGGAATGACGTGGAACGCTGAGCCGATAGTGACGTCCGAAGCCCTGATCGGGGTGCCGCTCGGATCACGGGTCAGCCGTACGCCTTCATCCCACATGGTCTGGCGAAGCACGTCACCGGGCAGCGGACCGAGGTCCCGGAAGATTGCGATGGCCGGGAAGATTGCGAGGATTCCCGCGCCGAGGAGCGTATTGCGGATCAGCGGCCTGCGCTTGATTCCGGATTCTTCCAGGATGTCGCCAACGATTTTTTCAGCGTCAGCGCGGTCTGCTTCGGGGCGAATCTCGTGCCGGTCCTCAGCGATCTCATGATCCGGCATCAGCGTCTTGGCCCAGTGCACGATTCCGACACCAATGCCAAGCATGGCGAACGCGGTTCCCAATCCGAGGAGCAGGTTCTGTAGGCGGAGGTTCGCGATTGTCTGGTCGAGGGGGATAAAGAAATATCCGAAGAAGAAAAGCAATGTTCCAAAGATGGAAACGAGGAACAGCACTCCGACCTGACGCTCTGCGCGTTTCTCAGCCCGGGGGTCTACGTCAGCCAAACGCGGCCGGTGCGGTGGGAGTCCAGGATCCTGGAACTTCTGCAAGCCGCCCTGACCCGGCTTAGCTACGGTAACCGCGTTCTCCGGGCTGCCGTCACTATGGTCGGCCATGATCCCTCTCATCCTTCTTTAGAAACTTCACTCGTCAATCCTGTGTCCTTGGTTTAGTGCTGTGGCCGCTCGCTACGAGGAGCGGGAGGTCAGCCAGACTGTGAACGCGATTATCACTCCGAGCCCAGCAACCCAGATGAACAGTCCTTCTGACACCGGTCCTAGGGAACCAAGGTCCGCGCCGCCGGGGGAACCCTGCTCTTCGATGATGTTGAGGAACGCGATGATGTCCTGCTTGCCCTCAGGGGTGATGTTCGCGTCGCTGAAAACCGGCATGTTCTGCGGCCCGGTGATCATCGCTTCGTAGATGTGCTTGTCCGTCACGCCTTCGAGCGCCGGAGCGAACTTGCCCCGAGTCAACGCTCCACCAGCAGCGGCAGCGTTATGGCACATTGCGCAGTTCACTCGGAAAAGTTCACCGCCGGCAGCGGGGTCGGCACCTTCCAGGTCGAGCTCTTCCTCGCCGGGAATTGCAGGACCTGCGCCCAGCGAGGCGACGTAGGCGGACATCTGCCGGATCTGCTCATCGGTGAACTGAACCGGCTTCTGAAGCGCCTGCGGGCCCTGCATTTGAAGCGGCATACGCCCGGTGCCAACCTGGAAGTCAACTGCTGCGGCTCCCACGCCGACCAGCGAGGGCCCGTCTTCAGTGCCGGCCGCTCCCATGCCGTGGCACGTTGCGCAATTTGCGACGAAAAGTTTTTCGCCTTCTTCAATATCACTGGCTGAGAAAGTGGTTTGTGCCTTGGCCTCGTTCGCGTTGCTAGCGACGGCATAGATGCCACCTGTTAGCAACAATCCCATGAGCAGCAGCGCTATTGCTGCCAGGGGGTGACGCCGCCTCTGCGAAAGTGCCTTCACGTCCTGTTTCCTGCCTTCTGTATTGCTTCGGTACGGTACACGATTGGTGTCAGCCACCCTCGCGACCGCCACGCTAATTCTACACCGGGTAGAAAAGGGTTCAAGAGCAATCTACTTCAAGAAGTAGATGATGATGAACAGCCCGATCCACACCACGTCGACGAAGTGCCAGTAGTACGAAGTGACAATCGCCGACGTCGCTTCAAAGTGTCCGAACCGTTTGGCCGCGTAGGCGCGTCCAATAATGAAGAGAAAGGCGATCAGACCGCCGATGACGTGCAGGCCGTGGAAACCGGTGGTGATGTAGAACGACGATCCATAGGCATTGGCGGAAAGGGTGATCCCTTCGGCGACCAATTCTGCGTACTCATATGCCTGCACTGCCACGAACACTGCGCCCATGAGGAAGGTCAGCAGGTACCACTCGACCATGCCCCACTTGGCGATGTTGAACACTCCACCCGCCCTGCGGGGCTGGAGCCGCTCGGCGGCGAACACACCCATCTGGCAGGTGAACGAGCTCGAAACCAGAATGATGGTGTTGATCAGCGCAAAAGGTACATTCAGCTTCTCCGTCTCGGCAGCCCAGAGTTCGCCGGACGTGGAGCGCAATGTGAAGTACATGGCGAAGAGTCCGGCAAAGAACATAAGTTCACTGGAAAGCCATACAACGGTGCCTACCGACACCATGTTTGGCCGGTTGAGTGTTGGATGCGCAGTGGAGCTGGGGGCATGGGTCGCTGTCGTCACTCTGACATTATGTCTCTAAAAGATCCCACTTCACCAATGCGAAACGGCCTCGGCGTGCCCAGCTCATATGTGCGGATGCGAGAGTTGCCTGTAACGGCGCGGGAGTAACACCGTGATGAGTTTCTACAATTCGTAGATAACCTAGGGGAGTGACTGCGATTCCTGCTCCAGAAGCCCCCGCAACCAGCTGGCCGCAGCTGATCTCGAAGCTCATCGAGGGAGAGGATCTCACTGCGCCGCAGACCCGTTGGGCAATGGATTCCATTATGGAAGGACTCGCCTCGCATGCACAGGTCGCCGGATTCCTGATTGGCCTGCGAGCAAAGGGGGAATCTGTTGAGGAACTGGTGGGCCTCGTCGAGGCGATGCTCTCGCGTGCTCACACTATAGACGTGCCAGGTCCTGCCCTGGACATCGTGGGAACCGGCGGAGACGGCCTGAACACGCTCAATATCTCGACCATGTCCTCGCTGGTGGCCGTTGGTGCCGGTGCAAGGGTAGTCAAGCACGGGAATCGCGGTGCCTCCTCTTCCTCGGGTGCAGCTGATGTCATCGAGGCGCTGGGGGTGCGGCTTGACTTGTCTATCAGTGACGTAGCGCGCTCGGCGGAGCAAGCCAATATCACCTTCTGTTTTGCGCAGGTCTTTCACCCGTCGATGCGCCACGTTGCAGTACCGCGCAGGGAACTCGGTGTCCCTACCGCCTTCAATTTCCTGGGTCCGCTCAGCAATCCGGCCGGAGTCGAAGCGCAGGCACTGGGTTGCGCCAGTGAACGGATGGCGCCGCTCATGGCGGGTGTTCTCGCAGCCCGGGGAGTCCGGGCGCTGGTTTTCCGGGGCAGCGACGGCCGCGACAAGCTGACGACGAGCGGATCATCCACCGTCTGGGAGGTGCGCGGCGGGGCCGTCGCCGAGCACACCGTCCATCCGGGTGATTTCGATCTGCCGGAAGCGGCTGTCGAGGCTCTGCGGGGTTCAGACGCCCAAAGCAACGCGAAGGTGGTTCGCGCCGTACTGGCGGGGGAGAAGGGGTCGGTGCGCGACGCCGTCGTCCTCAATGCGGCAGCGGGACTGACTGCGCTGGACACTGAGCACTCGGCTCCGCTTGTTGAGCGGATTCGAGCAAATATGCGCCGCGCAGAGCAGTCGATCGATTCTGGCGCGGCCCAGGCAGCGTTGGACCGCTGGATAGCGGTCACCAGCTCATAAGCGAGTGCTTAGCCCTCGAAACCGAGGGAGAAGGCGGCGTCGAGATCATGCTTCGAGTAGGACCGAAACGCAATCTGGGTGGTGGTCGATTCGACGCCCTCCACTTTTGACAACCGGTCGGCAATTACGTCCGCGAGATCTTCGTGGCGGTTCACCCGCGCAATGGCAATGAGGTCCCATTCGCCGGTGACTGAGTACACCTCGCTGATGCCCTCGAGTTCAGAAATTTCCTGCGCGCACTCGGGGATACGGCTGGCGTCGGTCTGGATGAGTACGAACGCACTGATCATCTGGGTGCTCCTTGGTTTCGACTGGTGTCCGTTGTGGGTTGTGGTTGAGGACGACGGCGCTGCATCAGCCGTACACCGGCGCGAGGGGCAATCAGGAACAGTCCCAATACGCCGAGCGCGACAATCTGGAACGACAAAGCCGCACCATCACCGAGAAGCACCCGTAGCGTCAGACCGCCGGCTGCCGTTCCCAGCCATAGCGGGACTGCAGTGCACAACAGCGCAAGGGGCCGGTGCCATGGACGCAAAATCGCCGTCGTGACGAAATAGGCAATGAGGAAGGGGAGTGCTGTACGAGTAATGCCGGAGGCGGAAAGCGCACCATAGTGGGAGAGGTGTCCGAGAAGCGCGAAGAGGGAAATCAACACGACGTCGGTGGTCAGCCAGGATGCGTACCCCCGACTGTTGGCAGCCCCGCGGCCGGAACTTACGCTCGTCATGATGTCAGCCTACTGGCTCCGGAAGCGAGACACCGCCTGCACGCAACGCCGGGGTGTCAGGGCAGTTGCATGCCCGCCTGTTCCATAGCGAAGAGACTCGATCTACCCTTGAACCATGTGCAGGAACATCAGAACACTCCATAATTTTGAACCGTCAGCAACCAGCGACGAGGTTCATGCGGCTGCGCTGCAGTACGTCCGGAAAATCAGCGGTACCACCAAACCATCGAAGGCGAACCAGGAGGCTTTCGATCGGGCTGTGGCGGAAATCGGATTCATCACCGAGCGACTCCTGGCGGAACTGGTCACGTCCGCGCCGCCGAAAGACCGGGACGAGGAAGCCGCGAAGGCGAAGGAGCGCTCAGCGCGTCGCTTCGCAACCGCCTGACCGGTTCGCTCGCGCCGCGCTTTCGCACGGTCGAAGAACCAGGTGCAAAAGGACTGGGAGCGGAACCTTTCGTGGTGCACTATGGTGACGGAGCGCACCGCAAGCGCGCCTCGACGAGAGGCACCGGTCGCCCCGGTGATGCGACACGAGGAGACCGATATGAGCACCCGCCTGAATCCTTACCTGGGCTTCCGCGATACCGCCCGGGAAGCGATGACGTACTACCAATCAGTCTTCGGCGGTGAACTTACCCTCAGCACGTTTGGTGATTTCCAAGCCAGCGAGGACGAAAGCGAGCTGGACAAGATCATGCACGGAATGTTGACCGCGGACAACGGAATGGTGCTGATGGCAGCTGACACGCCCAACAGCATGGACTACACACCCGGCAATACGTTTTCGATTTCCCTCAGCGGCGAGGACGAAAATGAGCTGCGCGGTTATTGGGACCGCCTGGCTGGAGAAGGGACTGTGACTGTTCCCCTCGAAGTTGCTCCTTGGGGTGACCACTTCGGTATGTGCACCGACAAGTTCGGTGTTGCCTGGTTGATCAACGTCGCCGGCCAGCCGCAGCAGTAGGGGCAGGGAATCCGATCCTTTAGTTGACATAATGTCGATTATCGGCACTTCGCGGGAGGGGTCTGGAAGGGGCAGGCCAGGCGTCTCACGGCGGAATGTGCTGATCGTTTTATGTCTGACCGAAATCACCAGTTGGGGCATTCTCTTCTACGCCTTCCCTGTTCTTGCCGGACAGATCAGTTCGACCACCGGCTGGACGCTCCCTGTTGTCAACGGTGCGTTCTCGACCGGACTGGTGTGTTCGGCGCTCACGGGACTGGTTGTCGGTCGAATTCTGGACCGCAGTGGACCTCGGGCCGTGATGACTGCAGGGTCGTTCATCGCCGCGCCCGCGCTGTGCCTGGTCGCCCTGGCCGCCAACCTCCCGATGTTCTTCGCTGGCTGGGTGCTGACCGGCGCAGCCATGGGCATGGTCCTGTACCCACCGGCGTTCGCCGCTGTAACGCGTTGGTGGAGCGTTGGGCGCACCCGCGCGCTGACCATTCTGACAATCGTGGGCGGACTGGCCAGCACGGTCTTTGCGCCGTTGACTGCCGTCATTTCAGCCGGCGTCGGTTGGCGCTCCACCTACCTGATCCTCGCGCTCGTGCTTTTCATCGTCACCGTTCCGGCGCATTTTTTCGGGCTTCGCCGGCCGTGGGAGCCGCACCGGTCCCACCCCGGGCTACCCGAGATTGCGCACGGGCAGCCCGACGAAATCGCCAGGAGCGTGCCGTTTCTGGCCCTCGTAGCGGCTGTCAGTCTGGCCGCCCTCGCGTCCTTCGCCGCCGTCGTCAATCTGGTTCCGCTACTGACCGAGCGCGGGATCAGCACCTCGCTGGCGGCCACGGCGCTGGGAATAGGCGGCGTCGGCCAGGTTCTCGGCCGCCTGGGCTACAGCCTCTTCGAACGGCTTCCGCTTCGTCTCCGGACAGCACTGGTGCTACTGGGAACAACGCTGACGACGGCGCTGCTGGGCCTAACTGAGACCCTCACCGCCGCACTGTTGATCGCTCTCGCAGCCGGTGTTGCACGCGGAATCTTCACCCTCCTGCACGCGACTGCTGTTCCGGATCGCTGGGGCCCGGCCCATTACGGCCGGTTGACGGCTCTCGTCGCCTCACCCATCACCCTCGCCACGGCACTCGGTCCGTGGGCAGGCGCCGGCCTCGCCGCTCTATTGGGAAGCTACTCACGCGCTTTTCTTGTGCTTGCAGCAATCAACGCCGTCGCCATCCTGTTGGCCTTCTACAGTGTGCCGAGGGGATCATCCATGCCAGGCGGCGAACCTAGGATGGACTGATGAACTTCCACTCTCCCGAAAGTATCCGGGCGCTGGTGCACCGTGTTATCGCGCAGGACCAGCCGCCGATCGTCCAACTGGGTGATCCGGTGCTGCGGAACCCCGCCGCCCCGTTCGACGGTCAGCTCGATGATTCAGAGCTGGCCGGACTTCTCGCCGTTATGCGCAAGGCCATGCAGGACGCACCGGGCGTCGGACTGGCAGCACCGCAATTGGGAATACCGTTGCGCCTCGCGGTCATCGAAGATGTCATTCCCCAGCCCGTCGAGGTTGCCGAACTCCGTGAACGGCCGCTGCTGCCCTACTTTGCAGTGATCAACCCGATGTACACGCCCATCGGCCGGGAGACGTCGTCGTTTTTTGAAGGCTGCCTGTCCTTCAGCGGTTGGCAGGCCGTGGTTGCACGGAGTCGATCGGTACAGCTCGAATACCTGACGCCCGAAGGCAAGAATGTAACCCGGCAGTTCACGGGCTGGCCCGCCCGCATCGTCCAGCACGAAACCGATCACCTGAACGGTGCCATTTATATCGACAAGGCCAACACGCGATCGCTTGTCAGCAGCGCAGCTTACAGTGAGCGCTGGGCGCAGCCCGGAATCGAACTGGCCCAACGCTCACTTAACTTCTAGGCACCTTCACCGCAGATGCGCGCAGGGTCAAGCCGGCTGATTCTTCTTGCTCGGCAACTTGTCAGCCCACCACCGCAGGATGTGCTCGAACCGCTGTCGCCGGTGCCACGGTGTGCCGGAGCGCGACAGTTCGTGCGTCTCCCCCGGGAAAATCAGCATTTCGGTCTCCACTCCGTGGCGCTTCAGAGCGGTATAGTAACGCTGCGCCTGCTCGAGCGGACAGCGCAGATCCTCCTCCGAGTGGATAACGAAGGTGGGGGTCCGAACCTTGTCGACGTGCGCATACGGACTCTGCGCCCGGACCTTCTCGGGGTCCGCGCCGGTGTAAGCCTCGGAGAAGAACCAGCCGATGTCCGACGAGCCGATGAAGGACTCAGGGTCGAGGAAGCCCCGTTCAACGATGGCGCCCTGGAAACGGTGGTCGTTCGCAATCAGCCAGGCTGTCAGGTAACCGCCATAGGAGCCGCCCATCACACCCAGCCGGTCTCCGTCCAGCCCGTCATACTTCGCCACAGCGCCCTCAAGGAACGCGAGGACGTCCTGCATGTCCACCGTGCCCATCGCTTCCTTGATCACGCGGCCGTGTTCCTGACCGTAACCGGCTGCGCCGCGGGGGTTGCACATGAGAACCGCGTACCCTGCCTCGAGAAACACCTGCGCCTCGTCGAAGTAGCCCCAGCCGTACTGGGCATAGGGCCCGCCGTGGATGTTGAGGAGAACGGGATGCGGGCCCTCGCCCTCCGGCACCAGCACCCAGCCGTGCACGGGATAGCCGTCCGGCGCAGTGAACGTCTCCTCCTGCGGTTCGACGACTGTTGTCTCGCTGCGCAAGGCAGCCGAGAAGTCGGTCAGCCGTGTCAGCGTCTTGCCGTCGATCCTCGCAACGTCTCCCATGGTGCCAGGGTCCGTGTAGGTGACGACGATGATGCCATCACGGCTTGCGGCGCCCGTCACGATGTATTCACCGTCCGCCACCGTTTGGATTGCACCCTGCGAATTCACACGGCGCAGATCTCCGGCGCCGCGGCTGCGGTTGAAGACAAGGACGCTGTCCGCTCCAGCCTGGACAACTTCGCCGACTTCCCCGAGGTCGAGCACTTCCGGATCCGTCAATACGCGCACCTGAGCCGGATCCTCGACCGGCGCAATGTACAGGGCGGTATTACGCGCCACGAAGTCGACGCCGCTCGTTGACAGCGAGCTGCCGAGGTAGAAGAGCCACTGGCCATCCTCGCTGTGAACCGGGTTACCGCAGCTGACGAGTTCGTCGGTGAAGTTGCTCAGCCGCTGCATGTCGGAACCATCCAGCGCAATGGAATAGATGTCCGAACGCAGGTTGGTTGCGGAGTCCGGCTCCAGGGCTGCGCTGAACAGGATGCGCGAGCCGTCAGCGGAGAAAGTCGGCTCCGAGTGGTCGGCATCCGCATCGGTGAGCTGCTTCGGCTCGGTGTAAGCTGACGGCGCGTCCTCCTTACCAGAGCGTGCCGCCCGCCCGACGGGCTTCACAAACGGCTCCTCACCCAACGGCGGAACATCCAGGAGAAAAAGCTGTGACCGCTTATCCGCGATGTAGCCGGCACCATTCATCTGGTATTTGAAGCCGTCGATGAGCCGTGGATTCTCCTGCCCGCCGGACACTCCCTCCACCGTGCCGTACCGGCCGTCTTCGGGCACGCGAGCGGACAGCACCAGCCGTCGGGAGTCGGGCGACCATTCAAACCCGGACACGCCGAGAGGTCGGTCGGTCAACTGCCGCGGCTCCCCTCCCCTGCTGTCCGTAAGGAAAACCTGGGGCTTGCCGCCAGCGGATGTCCGCAGGAAAGCGAGCGCGGCGCCGTCGGGCGAGTATTTGGGTGAGCTGTCCCGAAAGCCGCGGGTGAGGCGGCGGGGAGAACCATTCTCCAGCGGCACCTCCCATAGCTGACCGACATAGGCGTCGGCGTCGTAGTCCGGCCGGGTTACGGAGACTACGCAGCGTTGGGTGTCCGGGTGGAGCGAGGGTGCGCTCACTGAATGAAGAAGATTGAGTGTGTTTGGTTTCACATTCCGAGACTATGCCTCCGAGGCGCCGACACTCAAAATGGGCAGGGGTCCACCTACGATGGTGGGGTGCCGACTTACCCGGAATCTCTGCTCCTCTGTCCGGTCTGTCGGGATCCGTTGACGGTGAATTCCGCCGGTCAGCACGGGAAGAAGATGGACGACGGCGCGGCACGCTTCCTGCGTTGTCCGCGGGGCCACCGCTTCGACGCGGCACGGCAGGGCTACTTCAATCTGCTGACCG
Source organism: Arthrobacter vasquezii (assembly GCF_029455255.1). Taxonomy (NCBI): domain Bacteria; kingdom Bacillati; phylum Actinomycetota; class Actinomycetes; order Micrococcales; family Micrococcaceae; genus Arthrobacter; species Arthrobacter vasquezii. The sequence goes on from NZ_JAROKN010000002.1 coordinate 46,048, forward strand.
GACGGGGAACCGAGTTCGAATCAGATACCGCAGCGATGGTGCAGGCCCGTGTCGACTTCCTCGGGGGCGGGCATTTCCAGCCGCTGGCGAACGCGGTCTCCTCGGCCGCCGAGAGTTTCGCCGGGAACCTGCCCCTGGTCCTCGATGTCGGAGCGGGGACCGGTTACTACCTCAAGGCGCTTCAGGAAAGGGTGTCCGTCTCCGCGTCGGTCGCGCTGGACATCTCGAAGTATGCGTTGAGGCGGTCAGCAAAAGAGCTACCGGATGCACTCTGCCTGGTGTGTGACGTCTGGAGACCCCTGCCGGTCGCTGATCAGCGCGTAGACCTCCTCCTCAACATCTTCGCTCCACGGAATGTACCTGAGTTCGCTCGGGTTTGCAGCGACCGGGCGGTCGCGCTGGTGGTCACTCCGCTGCCACACCATCTCCGGGAAATTGCAGAGCTTGCGGGGCTCCTCGGCATCCGTCCTGGAAAGGCCACAGAGGTGGCCACCTCGATGGCGGAATTCTTCGATGTGATTGAAGTCAGGAGGGTGGAGTTCGGGATGCGCCTCTCCCCCATCGATGTGCGCAATGTTGCGGCCATGGGCCCGGCAGGCCACCACACCCTGCGCATCGACGTCGACTCCCTTCCTCCCACTTCGGACGTCACCGCGGCCTTCACCGTTCAGGTCTTCCAAAAACGCGCGCACACAAGCTAGCCGGTCAGGATATGTCGCGCAGGGATATTCCGCCGGGGCTATATATTTCGCTCCGCGGGTTTGGCATGATGGTTGGTAGGCACTCCGGGCGTATTGCAGAGCCGCAGTGCCGTCAGGGAGGGGAAGACTGATGCTTGACTGGCTGGTTCAGAACACCTGGATACTATGGCTCGTGCTTGTGCTCGGCCTGGCCGCGGTTGAGACGCTGACTCTCGACCTGTTCTTCCTCATGCTGGCAACGGGAGCCCTTGCCGGACTGGTGGGAGCGCTGGCAGGAGCAAGCTTCTTCATCCAGGTCGTGCTCTTTTGCGTCGTCTCCCTCCTGATGGTGCTGCTCGTTCGGCCGGTGGCCCTCCGGCACCTCAAGAGCGGCTCAGCCGAGCAGCTCAGTAATATCGACCGACTGATCGGTGAGCAAGCCCTCGCCTTGGAACCGGTGACCGGGGTGACCGGCACAGTCAAGATCGGCGGTGACACCTGGACCGCGCGGACCTCCGACGGCTCTTCGTTGCCCGCCGGGAGTCGCGCCACCGTCTCCCGGATCGATGGGGCAACTGCCGTCGTCGTCGGCACACAACAGGCGGAAAGCGGACCGATCATCCCGTCGTGAGACGGGACCTGCACCATTCACACAACAAGGGGAACCATGTTCACAGATTCAGGCGCAATCGGACTCACCATTGTTCTGATTGTTCTGATCGTTTTTGTCCTGATCATCCTGGTGAAATCCGTGCGGATCATTCCGCAGGCTCGCGCCGGTGTCGTCGAACGGCTCGGAAAATACCAGCGGACACTTCTGCCCGGGCTGACAATCCTGATTCCGTTTGTCGATCGACTGCTTCCGCTCCTCGACCTGCGCGAACAAGTCGTCTCGTTCCCCCCACAACCCGTCATCACCGAAGACAACCTCGTCGTATCCATCGACACAGTGGTCTACTTCCAGGTGACGGACGCGCGGGCTGCAACCTATGAGATCGCCAATTACATTCAGGCTGTGGAACAACTGACCACCACCACGCTCAGGAATGTCGTCGGCGGGCTGAATCTTGAGGAAGCGCTGACCTCACGGGACCAGATCAACGGTCAACTCCGGGGAGTTCTTGATGAAGCCACCGGACGGTGGGGTATCCGGGTCTCTCGCGTGGAACTGAAGGCGATCGATCCCCCGCACTCCATCCAGGACTCGATGGAGAAGCAGATGCGTGCAGAACGCGATCGCCGTGCTGCCATCCTTACTGCCGAAGGCACCAAGCAGTCACAGATCCTCACAGCAGAGGGCCAACGGCAGGCCGCAATCCTGGCTGCAGAAGGTGATGCAAAGGCTGCCATTCTGAGGGCTGACGGTGAGTCGCAAGCCATTCAGAAAGTCTTCGACGCCATCCACAAGGGCAACCCGACCCAGAAACTGCTCGCTTACCAATACCTGCAGACACTTCCGAAGCTCGCTCAGGGCAATTCAAACAAGTTGTGGATCATCCCGAGCGAAGTAGGGGAAGCACTCAAGGGAATTGGAAATGTACTGGGCGCGCAGGAGCGCGGTGAAATGGAGGACTCCGGGTCTTCCCTTCCTGCAGAGGACAACTCCCGCTCCTGAGGTTCCTCCGCTGAGATCATGCCGTTCGCTGGCTGGCCGATCGAATTGGGCTATTCCAGAAGCGTCGGTATAGTGGAGTGTTTGCCGAAGGAGAGTGCCGCCGGGAACAGACGGCGGTTGAGTGACGTTATACCTGTGGTAACACGGCGTCGAAGTCGTTGTGCTGTGCTCCCGAAGGGAGTGCGGCAGAGGCATCTGGGAGTCCAGGATGCCATACGTAGTTTAGGGAGAAAAGATGAGCGACCGTAGCCTGCGGGGTATGCGCCTTGGCGCCCAGAGCATGGAGACTGAGTCCGGCGTTGAGCCGGCACCCCGCCAGCGTGTTGAGTACCGTTGCGAGGACGGCGAACGTGTCTTCGTGACCTTCGCCGCTGAAGCGGAAATTCCTCCGGTATGGGTTTCCAAGACCGGCAAGGAAGCGCTGCTTGTGGATGGTGAGCGTCCCGACACCTCCGGAGACAAGCCCGTTCGTACCCACTGGGACATGCTTCTGGAGCGCCGTTCCATGGAGGAGCTGGAGCAGATTCTCGAGGATCGCCTGAACATCCTTCGGGAGCGCCGCGGGGAGCGCCGCTCCGCCTGATTCGTCGGTACCTGAGAAGCCCGGGAACTTCACCAAGTTCCCGGGCTTCTCTTGTATTCCAAAAGGCCTGCTTCTGCTGCGCTGGATGTTGGGCGCGGGACTGCCTCCCGGTGGCTACGGTCTGCCGGATAGGTGCCCGGCCAGAACCGACCACCGCGCTGCAATGCCCCAGCGGGTGACGTTGGCAATGGCCTCAAAGACGATATTGCCGCTCATCTTGGAGTCTCCGTACTCTCGTTCCACGAACGTGATGGGCACCTCAACAATGCGGAGCCCACATTTGGCTACCCTGAACGTCATGTCCACCTGGAACCCATAGCCGACAGAATCCACCGTAGCCAGATCGATGCTTTCGAGGGTCTCTCTGCGGAAAGCCCGGTAACCGGCTGTGATGTCGCGGACCGTCAGCCCCAGCATGGTACGTGAGTAGAGGCTGCCTGCCCTGGATAGCAGCTTGCGGTGGAGCGGCCAGTTGACAACCGATCCGCCAGGAACCCAACGGGACCCGATGACCAGGTGGGCGCGCGCAACAGCATCAATCAACGCAGGTAGTTGTTCCGGTTGGTGGGAACCGTCAGCGTCCATCTCGACGAGGACGTCATAGCCGCGCTCGAGCGCCCAGCGGAAGCCGGCGATGTAGGCAGCCCCCAACCCATCTTTGCCGTGCCGGTGCAGGACATGCACTGCGGGGTCCTTGGCGGCGATCCTGTCCGCGACTGCTCCTGTGCCGTCCGGGCTGTTGTCATCCACTACCAGGACGTCCGAATCCGGAACTGCGGCTCGTAGCCGGTCAAGAGTCAGCGGAAGGGACTGGCGCTCGTTGTAGGTAGGAATAATGGTGACAACGCGCACTCATGAACCTTTCGATGGGCCTGTGCGCAGGGCGCAACAGCCGAAGAATCCGGACCGGCTTCCCAGTATAGGCCGATGCGCGGAGCGCATCCTCGACATGTGGCTACGGGGAAATGGTGGTTACGGGTAGGTTCACACGCCTTCGGGCCAGCAGTGATCAATTGATCGGCGCTGTTTTCTACTGACGTGCAAACCTACCCGTTGTGATTACCAAGCCTTCCACCACGAAGAAAATCCGCGACGTTCGCGTCTTTCGTCCCCTTCGGCGTCCACGGTGTGCGGTGGCTCGGTCAGGTCTGTCCGGAATGCCGGATCTCAACCCGTAGATCTAAAAGCTTACGGCCTGTAGTGAGAGTGTCAACAGCGCTCTGACCTGCTAATTTATATGTTTCTGCAGGTCAGCGTCACGCCCGGTGAGATCGCCGGTTTGGCATTTGTCGGTCTTCACCGTGCGTCCAGCCCGCCGCGAGTGAAGAGCTGACGACCGTGATGCACGGTCTCAAGGCAACGAGGCTCACTGCCGGTATCCAGCGCGGGAAGCAAGGGCGTCCCTGCCCTCGGGTCAGTGCTCCAGGACTGTACTCTGCTGTCCGGTGTCTGGACCATGAGTTCGTCCACCTCCCATACCGCGTAGGAAGCCGGAGCCCCGGGGACCAGTTGGCCCAGCAGGGGGTTTTCGGCACCCACCGCGCGCCATCCTGCGCGCGTGTGAGCGATGAAAGCCGCACGCGCCGAAATTCTCTCCTCTGGGCTGGCGTGGGTCATGCATGCCCGGACAGATTGCCACGGTGACATTCTGGTGACCGGTGAATCTGAACCGAGGCACACAGGCACGCCCTGACTCAACAGACTCCCGACCCGATTCATCGGCACATAGCGGTCACGGCCGAGACGCTGTTCGTACAGGCCTCCCGGAGCTCCCCACAGAGCGTCAAAACCGGATTGGGCGCTGACAATAGCGCCGAAATGGACGAGGCTGCGGATGGACTCGTCATCGGCCATCTCGACGTGCTCAAGTCGATGCCGTGCGGCTCGCACCTTCTCGATTCCGTGGACCGCAGCGGCCTTCTCAAGCCCGGCGATCACCGTATCGAGTCCCTCGTCGCCGATGACATGGAAACCGGCCTGCCTGCCGGCAGCGGTGGCCGCACCGAGGTGGGAAGCGACGTCGTCGGCGTGCATGAAGGCGGTTCCGCTGGAGTGCGGCGCGTCAGCGTAGGGGACGCGCATGCGCGCCGTATGGGAACCGATCGAGCCGTCCACGTTGAGGTCCCCGCCCAGGCCCAGTACCCGACCATCGAAACCAGCGAGCACTGAGCGGAGCTCCTCTTCGGAAGTCACTGCCTGCCCCCAATAGGCAAGAACCTCAGGATGCGCTCCGTCAAGGGATAGCAGCGAAAGGACGTCCTCCCGCGGGGCTATGTGGGGCGCAGCCATCTCGACGACCGTAACGATCCCGTTGGCGGCCGCATTATCCAGCGCGGTTCGCTGTAGGGTTGTCCGCTCAGCTGCGCCGGGGCTGCGGACGGCGGTCCGTGCGGCGAGGTGCGCCTCCCGCACAACAAACCCGTTGTCCCATCCCGAATGTGTGTGGAGGGCAAGCCGCTGTGCCAGGGACGCGGATACGACGGCGGAATGAACGTCAGCCCGGACAAGGTAAACGTCTCTGCCTCCGGAGGCGTTGTCGAGTTCTGCCGCTGTAGGCGGACGTCGCTCGGACCACCTCGATTCATCCCAGCCGTTTCCCATGATGGTTCCCGGGATACTTGCGGCAGCGCCGGCAACGAGCTCCAGCAGCTCACCCAGGCTGTTGACCTCCGTGAGGTCAAGGGAGGTCAGCGCCAGACCGGTCTCGGTGGTGTGGAAGTGTGAATCGACGAAGCCGGGGGCTATGAGCGCTCCCTGCAGGTCAATTATCACCATGCTGCTGTCCGCCAGTGACGCCGCCGCATGTTCAGACCCGACCCAGGCCACCGTATCGCCGGTAACCAGCATCGCAGTTGCGAACGGATCGGCTGCGCTATAGACGGAACCGTTGCGGTAAAGAATGGGCTTTCGATCATTTACAGACACGGGCGTGCAACTTTCAGTGAGATGAGCCGGCAGGCTATTCGGTAACGGCGGAGTAGGCGACGACGCCGCGGCGGATCAGGTCGATCGAACTGATGCATAGGCGGCGGAAACCGGGGGGCAGATCCGGTACTTTGGCCAATTGGTCGATGAGGTCGATGATCTGCTTGGTCCACCGGACGAAGTCCCCGGCCGCGAGATCGGTACCCTGCAGGGCGCTTTGGAGCCCCTTTCCTCGCGCCCACTTGTAGATCGGCCACACCAGGCCGAAGTCAGGTTCACTCGTGACCGACAGACGGTACTGCTCCTCCATATCCGTCAGGCGTGACCACTGGCGGATAACGACGTCGATCGACGTCTCAAGGGAGATTGACGGCATCCGTGGACGAAGTCCGCGTTCCTCCCGTTTAGCCTGGTAGACGAGCGCCGACGCAAACGCAGCGAGCTCCGCCGCATCGAGGTCGTCGAATCCGCCGTGCTCCAGGGACAGCGCGATCAGCAAATCCTTTTCGCCATAGATGCGGCGCAGCTTCTGACCTGCAGGTGTGGTGGACAGGCCCTGATCGGCGTCTTCCTGAAGGTAGCCATACTCAAGCAGTACTTCGGAAACCCGGTCGAACGTTTTCGCGATGGTGTTTGTGCGGCCCTGGATCTGTTGGACCAGGCGGTCTGTCTCCCGGCGCAGCTTCCACCATCGTTCGGCCCACCGGGCGTGGTTCTCGCGGTCGCTGCAGCCATGGCAGGGATGCGCCCTGAGCCGGCGGCGGAGCTCAGCAATCGCCTTTTCCTGACGCTCGGTACCGGTCGCTGGGAACTCAACCGGCGCTCTGGTGGCGGGCGGGCGCCGGTCGTTCAGGGAGTTCCTGAGAGAGGCAGCGAGGTCCCGGCGGTCCTTCGGCTTTCGCGCGTCGAACTGTTTCGGAACCCTGATCCGCGAAAGAACCGCCACCGGCCCGTCGAGGTCCTGTACCGACAGCCGGCGAACGTGTTTTTCCATGGTGAGAACGGTAGGGCGGGGATCCCGCGTTGCGTCAGCAGACAGCACGACCGCATAGCCCGCGATCCGACCGGCAGGAATATCGACGACGTCGCCTGGGCGCAGTCCTTCAAGAGAGGCGGCAGCGGCGCTTCGCCGGTTCCGGCTGCCCGCCCTGGATGCGGCAGCCTCGAGATCGGACAGTTCCCGGCGGATCGAGGAGTACTCGGAGAAGTCACCGAGGTGGCACGTCATCGCCTCCGCGTAGCCCTTGAGGGATTCCTCGCGTGTGCGGACCTGACGAGCCAGGCCCACCACCGAGCGGTCAGCCTGAAACTGGGCGAACGAGGTCTCAAGAATCTCCCGCGTCCGGTACTGTCCGAACTGCGAGACAAGGTTGATGCTCATATTGTAGGTTGGCCGGAAGCTGGAGTTCAGCGGGTAGGTCCGGCGCGAGGCGAGACCGGCGACCGCCCCGGGATCTGTCCCCGACTGCCAGAGCACGACGGCGTGACCCTCCACGTCGATTCCCCGACGGCCAGCCCGGCCGGTAAGCTGCGTGTACTCTCCCGCCGTGATGTTCACGTGGGCTTCCCCGTTGAACTTGTCGAGTTTCTCGAGCACCACCGACCTGGCCGGCATATTCACTCCGAGAGCCAGGGTCTCGGTAGCGAAAACGGCTTTGACCAGTCCCTCTTCGAAAAGCTTCTCCACTACTTCCTTGAAGGTAGGCAGCATCCCCGCGTGATGCGCGGCAAACCCGCGGATCAGCCCTTCACGCCAGGACCAGAACCCAAGTATCTCCAGATCCTCCTCCGGGATGTCGAGGGTTGCTTCCTCGACCCGCTCACTGATGACGCCGCGCTCGTATTCCGTGGTGAGCCATAGCCCGGCATCGAGGCACTGTGTAACTGCTCCCTCGCAGCCATTGCGCGAGAAAATGAAGGTGATCGCCGGCAGAAGACCTTCCCTGTCAAGGGCAGAAATCACCTGGGGGCGGCTTGCCCGTCGTACAGCAGTCTGTGGCTGCTGGTAACGGTTCGTGTTGCCCCGCCCACGCTTGGAGCCTCCCGCCCCCCAGCGGGCCCTTTGATTCAATCGGGTTTCGGTGGTGGCCAGGTTTAGCAGCTCCGGATTCACGGCGAATTTTTCTTCCGCGCCGGTTGAGGATCCCTCGGCCGCTGCCTCGTCGAAGGCGACTTCCCCTGCGAAGAGGTCGAGCAGATCATGACCGACCATCACGTGCTGCCAGAGCGGTACGGGCCGGTGCTCGGACACCACCACATCGGTGTCTCCCCGCACGGTATCCAACCAGGCCCCGAATTCCTCCGCGTTGGACACCGTTGCACTCAGGGAAACAACCTTGACCTCGGTTGGCAGGTGGATGATCACCTCTTCCCACACAGCGCCGCGGAACCGGTCAGCCAGGTAGTGCACCTCATCCATGACGACATATCCGAGGCCGGCGAGGGTATCCGAGTCCGCATACAGCATGTTGCGAAGAACTTCGGTAGTCATCACGACGACGGGGGCTTCAGAGTTGATACTCGTGTCACCGGTGAGCAGGCCTACGCGGTCTGCTCCATGGACCGCGGCAAGCTCCGCGTACTTCTGATTGCTGAGCGCTTTGATGGGGGTGGTGTAGAACGCCTTGAGGTGGTCCTTGAGCGCCATGTAGATGGCGAATTCCCCGACTACTGTCTTTCCTGCGCCTGTGGGCGCGGCTACGAGGACTCCCCTGCCCGCTTCAAGTGACGTGCACGATTCGCGTTGGAACTCGTCGAGCTCAAAACCGAGGGTCTGTTCAAACTGGTGAAGCCGGGTTTTCTCGTACCGGTTGCGTGCCTGCGCTGCCTGGTACCGCTCGGCTGGGGAGGTCATGGTTCAAGCCTAAGCTCTGCAGGGTCGCGGCTCCTGCAATTGAGCCGGGCTCAGAGCCCGTCGATCCTTGAGGCGCTATCTGCATTGGCCTCAATGTCAGCGTCCCTCGCAGCGTTTCGTTTATCACGGCGTTTGTCATTAACCAGGCAGAGCGCGACTGCCACGAAAAACAGCAGCAGCAACGGTACCGCCAGGTAGAACATGCTCATGGCATCTCCGCCTGGTGCCGCCATCGCCGCGAACAGGCAGATAAGGAACACGGTGACGCGCCAGGATTTCAACACTTGCTTGCCTTTGATGACACCCACGAGGTTGAGTCCGAAGAGCACCACGGGCAGGAGGAAGGCAATACCGAAAGCGAGCATCAGCCGCAGGAGGAAGGTTATGTACACAGGAACCGAAATGAGGTTCGCGAAACCTTCCGGTGTGAAGTCTGTCAGTACCCGCACCGCACCCGGCAGGATCAGCCAGGCCAGGGAAAGGCCTCCAATGAACAGTGGAACGGCAACGGCGATGAAACCGAGCGCGACGCGCCGTTCCTTGACGCGCAGACCCGGCGTGATGAATGCCCACAGCTGGTAGAGCCAGACGGGGCTGGCGATCACGAGACCGAGGAAGACCGAGATCTGAATCATCAGGTCAAAAGGGGACCCGACGCCGTCGAAATTCAGCGCCGCATTTCTTCCGTCAATCTCATTGATGTTCCGTACCGGCTCAGCGAGGGCTTCGAGCACCGGGTTGTAAATGAAGAATCCGACGACGGTCCCCACGACGAGCGCGATGGCGGACTTGAAAAGCCGGTTGCGCGCCTCGATCAGATGTTCTTTGAGCGCCATCCTCCCCTCGGGGTTCGATTTGCGCCCTTTTACCCTCGGCATCCTGCTCAGCTGGTTGAAGACGAGCTGCCCGGTCCCGAGGAGCGGGTGGAGCCGTGCTGGGGATCGGTGCTCCGCGGCGCTTCATCGCGGCGGGGCTGATCCATTACCCGTCCTTCTACCGGCGCGGAATCATCAGGGTCGGTGGAACCGTTTTCTTCCTTCATCTGCCGGACTTCCGACTTGAAGATACGGAGCGACTGGCCGACGCTGCGCGCCAGACCGGGGAGTTTGGGCGCGCCAAACAGCAGGATCGCGATAACGATGATGATAAGGATGTGCCAACCCTGGATCTGCATGACGAATGTCCTCTCGGTGAGTCTGAATTCAAGTCTAGGTCATAGGTGCGGTAAGTCACGCAGGAGCTGAGGCTGCCCGTGAAGTGAGCGCCGCCGTACTCTTCGCTCCAACCGCTGCCACTTGCGGGTCCTGGAGGCAACAGCATTCTGGGTGCGGACCACAGCAGGAGCTGCAAAAACGGCGAGGGGCACCCGCCGCTCCTCAGCAGTCCGCTCGGCAGTGCCGAAATCAGGCGCCAGGAGCTCCGAGGCTCGCCCTGCTTCCTCCATGAGTGCGGTGAAGCCACGGAAGAGGCGCCAAGCGAGGAAACCCAGAAAGAGAAGCGACAGCGCGGCTAGCGCGAGCCACAGAAGAATCCACGTCCACCATTCCATAGGGTCAAGTCTAGGTGGCGGTGCGCGGTGCTCGAACGGCCAGCGCTGCGTCAATGAAGCTGAGGGCATGTTCCCGCTCCTTTTGCGGGGATGCCACGCTGCACTCACCTCCAAGGCTCGCCACCAGACCGGGTAGCCAGGCGGTGGTGCCGACACTGATTTCCGCGACAAGCCTGCCATCGTCAGTCTTCGCTGTTCGCTCAGCCGCATAGGATTGCGCGATCCACTGCGCGCTTGGGCCCAGGATAAGCACAACCTTATGATCTGCGACTGACCGGTCGAAGATCACGGATGGAGTCTCCGCCCTCTGTGTGCTCGGCAGTTCGGTCAGTTCCACCCGCTGGATGCGGTCAAGCCGAAAGTTGCGACGGCCGCCGGCGCTGTGACACCAGGCATCCAGGTACCAGGCATCCTCGTGGAGGAACGCGCTGAGAGGCTCCACGAACCTCTCGGTCACCTCGTCACGGGCAGGTACGACGTAGCGCAGGTGCAACTGTCTCCGCTGCTCGATTCCGGCACGCACCGCGGCAAGGACAGGAGCAACCTCGTCTTCCGTGATCCTCGTGGCGATCGAGTCATTCATGCGCCCTGCCTCCCCTGCACCCGCGCGGAGCTTTTCCCGTGCCGAGCGGACCGCTGAGTGATCGGGCAGGCCAGGGAGGTTGATCAGGGTATCCAGTCCCACCAGGAGTGCGCAGACTTCATCAAGGCCGAAGCGGATGGGATCGCCCAGCGACTGGGGGTCGCTGATATAAATTCGGCCGTCCTCGAGCTGGATGTCTATCAGGCCGTCCGGGTAGAAGCGCGGACCGCTCACGAAGAGCAACTCCACATCCTTGATCAGCTGAGCCGGGGTGATGCTGAAGGCGCGGGCCGCTTCGGCCACCTCCACTCCTGGGTTGTTGAGCAGATAGGGCACCAGGTCGAGCAGCCGTAACACCCGGTCCTCGGTGGAAGCGGTTGGCCGGGAGGCAGGTTGTGCCGTGAAGTTTCCTTCCAGAGAGAACGACGGCGGCGTGTCCCGCAGCGCACGCGCCGCACCGGTCAGCAGGCGTCGTACTTCCGCAACCAGCGGTTCCGGGGAGAGCGCTTCAGCGTTCGCTCCGAAGGACGCGATCACACCTGCCGCTGTTGCTTCATCTGAGTAAGGAAATGTCAGGATGTCCCACCCATCACCGTGCAGGGTTGAGCGTGCGCCGGGCCGCGCCCGGAGGAGATGGCAGGTTCCCGTCCGGATTGCGACGGTCGCCCGTCGGCCAGGATTCTCGGCCTTGAGTGTTGCGAGCGAAGCGGACATGGAAAAGCCGGCCGGAACGCTGTAAGTACCGCCCAGTGTTGCGGGGGGCGTGGTCATGCGGGTAAGGCGGAACCAGCGCTCTGCCTCCCGGTCGAGATCAAAGCCAACCAGATACCAGTGTCCGAACCGGCTCCCCATTCCCCACGGCTGCACCCTGCGCTCCCGCTCCTCCCCGGTACTTGCCGCCCTGTACCCGAACAGAATCACTCGGCGTCCTGTGGTGGCTTGCCAAAGCGCGTCCCAGAACGGTTCGTTCGTTTGGATACGGGCATTGATCGGAGACGGAGAGACCGTCTCCGTGCCTACTCCCCTGCCCTGCAACTTTCGTAGCGCGCGTGATGCCGCCGCACCCAGCGAGGCTTCCTCCCACATACCCGCCGCGATGGTGAGGGCCGCGGACTCAGCGGCAGTGAAACTCATCCCTGGGAGGCGGTAATCTTCAGCGTTGATCCGATAGCGGATGGACGCATTGTCATTGTCGAACAGAGGATTTTCAGTGAATGCCTCAAGCGGGATGCCCTGTTCCCTCAGCGTGGCTTTGTCCCGGTCGAAGAGCTTCTCCCGGGCAGCGGGCGTGGGCGCCTGTTCATACTGTTCGATCTCACGGAACAGGTCCTCCTTGGTCCATCCCTGACGGGTGGATAGGAGCATCATCACCAAGGTGAGCAGGCGCTCCGTTCGTTTCGCTGACACGGTGGCAAGAATACCTTCCCGAAGAGGTTCAACGACGAAGGGCGGGCAGCCACACCATTCGGTGTTGCTGCCCGCCCGCGTTTCGGTCCGTTACCGGACGCCCATCAGGTCCACGATGAAGATCAGTGACTCTCCGGGTGCAATGGCTGAGCCTGCGCCGCTATCGCCGTACGCGAGATGCGGCGGGATCTCCAGCCGGCGCCGTCCGCCGACCTTCATGCCCGCAATACCCTGGTCCCAACCCTGGATGACCTGACCCACTCCGATACGGAAGTCCAACGGCGTACCGCGGTTCCAGGAGGAGTCGAACTCCTCCCCGGTGGAGAATGCGACGCCGACGTAGTGCGCGGAGACGGTATCCCCCACTTCCGCTTCACGGCCTGTTCCTTCGATCAGGTCCTTGATGATGAGGTCCGCCGGAAGGTCCTCGCCGGGGAAATCGACCTCTGGCTTGGTGCGGTCATATTCACGCTGTCCGAAAGACATAGAAACTCCTCTTACTCTGCGGATACTTTTTCGACTATTTCGACATAGAAAGCGAGCGGTCCGGCCGGTCCCTGCGCCGGCTGATCACCGTACGCCATGTCGGACGGAATCACGAGCAGGACCTTGGCGCCGACCTTCAGGCCGGACAGTCCCTGGGTCCACCCGGGGATGACACCGCTGAGCGGGAACTCGGAGGGTTCACCGCGATCGAAGCTGGAATCGAACTGCTCGCCCTGCCAGGACCATCCGGTGTAATTGGCTGCGATAGTGTCCGCTTCCGTAACCTCTTCGCCGGTTCCCTCTTCGATGACCTTGACGACGAGGTCTGCTGGGGCTTCGTTGTCCGGGAATTCGATCGAGGGAACACCCTCGTCGTTAAGCGTCACAGTAGGCAGCTGTCCGGCTTCCTCAAGCTCGGCAACTTCCTCAGAGGAGAGCTTCTGAGGAGGGTTCTCGGCACTGATTACCTGCAGCATCAAGAGCACATCCTGGGACTGGGGCACTTCTTCTTCCGCAGGTATTGCAAAGGCTACGTGGGAGCCCACCTTGGATCCAAGGAGGACTTCATATAGCGGCGGATAGACTTCCTGAAGCTCTTCATCCAGCGGTAGGGTCTGGGGCGCCCCGGCCTCATACGAGTTCTGAAGCGGGCTCCCGTCCTCAGGGTTGAGAGACAGAACATGGACGCTCACGTTCTGGCCCGCCTCGAGGGCCGCGCCGTCCCCCTCGGTCATGACGCGAGCACCTTGTTCCGTGATGTCAAGCGGAGCGTCAAACTCAACTTCCGGAGCGGTGTCCGGCCCGGCGTCGGTGACCTCTACCGATTCAAGGGTCTCAACTGCCCCGGCGGACTTGCCGTCCTGGTCGAACTCCGCGGGTGTGCTTGCTCCGCCGCATGCCGTCAGGAACAGCATCGTGGGCAGCAGGAATGCTAATACTTTGCGCACAGTATTTCTTTCACGTGGGATGGAGAACGCGGTTCCGCGATCCTGCCGGCCGTCCTCTCGGCACCGGACTTACCTACCCTAACGGGTTGGGTGGAAAAGTTTCTCCCGTTCCGGTGAGCGGGACGGGGCCTAGAGATGCTCCAGAAGAGCATTCACGCGCTCGTCTTCTGCGGCGAACGGGTCCTTGCAGAGGATGGTCTGCTGTGCCCGGTCATTGAGCTTCAGGTGCACCCAGTCGACGGTGAAATCGCGGTTGGCTTCCTTCGCGCGGCGCACGAACTCGCCCCGCAGCCGAGCCCGGGTGGTTTGGGGCGGAATATCGACCGCGGCCTTGATGTCGACGTCGTCCACTACGCGCTCAGTCTCCCCGCGGGCCTGCAACATGAAAAATAGGCCCCGCGACCGCGAGATGTCGTGATAGGTGAGGTCGAGCTGGGCGATCCGTGCTGAATCAAGGTCGAGGTTGTTTCGTTCCATGTAGCGATCCACGAGCTTCTTCTTGATCGCCCAGTCGATCTCGCGATCGACCAGCGTGTGGTCGCCGGTTTCAACGGCGTTCAAGGTCCGCTCCCACAGTTCCAGAACCCGTGGAAGGTGCGGAGTATGCGCTCCCTCAGCGGCGACGAAGGCGCGTGCACGATTCAGATACTCCCGCTGGATGTCCAGTGCTGATACACGACGCCCATTGGCCAGCTTCAACGGCTGCTTGCCAGTGAGGTCGTGTGAGATCTCCCGGATGCTCCGAATGGGATTCTCCAGGCGGAAGTCCCGCATGATGACACCGGCTTCAATCATGCGCAGGATCAGATCGACGGACGCGATTTTCAGCAGGGTGGTTGTTTCCGACATGTTCGAATCACCCGCGATGACATGGAGGCGCCGGTAATATTCGGCGTCGGCATGCGGCTCGTCCCGGGTATTGATGATCGGCCTCGAGCGGGTAGTCGCTGAAGACACACCTTCCCAGATGTGATCGGCGCGCTGTGAAAAAGCGTACAGCGACCCTGACTGCGTCTTCAGAACTTTGCCTGCTCCGACGAGGAGTTGGCGGGTAACGAGGAACGGGATCAGGATGTCGGACAGACGGGAAAATTCCAGCTTGCGCGGTATGAGGTAGTTCTCATGGGATCCGTAGGAGTTGCCGGCGGAATCGGTGTTGTTCTTGAAAAGGTAGACCCGGCCGTCGTAACCCTCCTGGCTGAGCTTGCGCTGAGCCTCGGCAATCAGGTCTTCGAGGATGAGTTCGCCGGCGCGATCATGCGCGATGAGCTGCGCGACGTCGTCGCACTCGGCGGTTGCATATTCAGGGTGCGAGCCCACGTCCAGGTAAAGACGTGACCCATTGGTCAGGAAAACGTTCGAGGACCGGCCCCAGCTCACTACCTTGCGGAAGAGGTAGCGAGCCACTTCCTCCGGCGAGAGCGGCCGGGAGTTGGGACCGGAGTAGGCAATGCCGAACTCTGTCTCAATTCCGTAGATCCGGCGGTCCATTACAGTGACGCCCCGTCCGGGGTCAGCATGACATCGAGCTCGTGGGAGCTAATACGGCGGAAGGCACGGACGCTGCCGCGCGTTGTCAGTGGATTGCGGTCCAGAACCGCCACCTCGAGGGTTTTCGAACCGGGATGCTCCCTGGGCTGGGAGTTTGGCCCGCCGTCATAGCGAAGGGAGTCAACTGCTGCACGAATGCCTTCACCGAAATTCTGGTCAGCGTTCCAGCGGTCCTTGAGGGCTTCGACGACGGCGTCAGCCTGACCTCCCATCACAATGAAGCCGGTTTCATCGGCAATGGAACCGTCGAAGGTCAACCGATAGATGTGGTCCTGCGCACTGGACGCGCCGACCTCCGCCACCGCAAGCTCCACCTCGAACGGCTTGCTTTCAGCGGTGAAGACCGCACCGAGGCTTTGCGCGTAGACGCTCGCAAGGCCGCGAGCGGTCACGTCCTCGCGGTCATACGAATAGCCGCGCACGTCCGCATACCGCACGCCGGCCTGGCGAAGACTCTCGAACTCGTTGTACTTGCCCACGGCAGCAAACGCTATGCGGTCGTAGATCTCGCCAAGCTTGTGCAGCGAGGGTGAGGGATTTTCGGCGACCAGGGCGATGCCTTCCCTGCAGCTGAGAACAACGACGGACCGGCCGCGTGCAATGCCCTTACGCGCGAAATCGGCTCGGTCCTTCATGAGTTGTTCGGGGGAAACGTAGAACTGCTGAGTCATTGCTAAGCCTCCCGCCCTGAGACCGAGCGCGACGCGATGATGTCCTCGGCGGCTTCCGCCAGCGTTCGTTCGGGGATTCGCCGCGCTCCCGCACCGTTGACCGTGTAGACCACGGGCCAGAGCTGGCGCACGACGTCCGGGCCGCCCGTTGCGGAATCGTCATCTGCCGCGTCATACAGGGCTTCCACCGCCACCTTCACGGCGTCGTCTTCCCCGAGGTTGGGCTTCCACAGCTTCTTGAGTGCACCGCGGGCGAAAACGGAACCGGAGCCGACGGAATGGTGCTCCTGCTCCTCGTAACGGCCGCCGGTGACGTCGAAGGAGAAAAGTCGTCCGACCCTGCGGGTGGTATCGAAACCAGCGAAGAGCGGCACAACGGCCAGGCCCTGGAGCGCCAGCGGCAGGTTTGCCCTGATCATGGCGGCAAGGCGGTTCGCTTTACCGTCGAGGCTCATCCGTGTGCCCTCGATTTTCTCATAGTGCTCCAGTTCGACCTGGAACAATCTCGTGATATCGAGCGCGATTCCAGCGCTTCCGGCGATCCCGAGGACCGAGAACATGTCCGCCGGAAAAACCTTCTCAATGTGGCGGCTGGCAATGATGTTGCCCATCGTTGCGCGCCGGTCACCGGCCATCAGCACGCCGCCCGCATAGGTGAGCGACACGATGGTTGTGGCGTGCGGCGCGAGGTCAGCGCCACCGGCCGAATGGTTCGCTGCATCGCGGGCGGAGGGAAGCGCGGCTGGATTCTGTGCGGCGATGTAGTCGGAGAAAGAAGTGGAGGCGGCCCGGCCTATGGTTGCGGCCGCGTCTTCCGGCAGCATGCGCTACTGTCCACCCTTCTGCACGAATCCCCGGACGAACTCTTCCGCGTTGGATTCAAGTACGCCGTCGATCTCATCCAGAAGGTCATCTACACCTTCGGTCTGGCTGCTGTCCTGCGACTGAGCGGCGGCAGGCGCCTGCGCAGTGTCGACGGTGGCCTCGTCCTGCTCCTCGGGGCGTGATCCGGTGTTCCGCTGGTCCTGTGTTGCCATGATGAGAGCCCTTCTCTTCGGCCTGTTGTCGGCTACTTCTATGGTGCCATGCTGGGTTCCGGACCGCCCTGCAGCCGGGACACAAATTCCTCCGCCGTCCGCGAACCGGCGAACAATTCCTCCGTCAACGCGGCTGTCCCGCGAAGTGGTTCGCGCGTCTGGATACGCTGAAGTCTTCGCTGCGACGGCAGTTCGAAGATAATGGAATCCCAGCTCGCACCAACCACTTCCTTCGGGAAGGCGGAGATACAGCGTCCGCGAAAGTAGGCCCGCGTGTCCGTGGGCGGATCCGTGACTGCCGCAACGACGTCGTCGTAGCTCACCAGGCGTTCCATTGCGTTCCTGGCAGCGAGACGGTAATAGATACCCTTGTCCGGCCTGAGATCCGCGTACTGTAGGTCGATAAGCGCCAGCCGTGGATCTTTCCAACCGAGGCCATCCCGGTCACGGTATGCCTGTAATACTTTCAGCTTGGCGACCCAGTCCACCTGACCGGCAGCTTCCATGGGATCTCGACGCAGCGTTTCAATCAGGGACTCCCACCGGGCAAGCACATCCGCTGTTTGTGCATCTCCCCCGCCCTGGGCGGTCACTGCGGACAGTGCAGCTTCGAGATACATCTGCTGAATGTCGAGGGCTGTCACCCTTCGACCATCGGTGAGTCTGATGAGGTGACGCAGGGAGGGGTCGTGACTGACCGCCTGCAGTTCCCGGACCGGTTCGGCAATTTCCGGGATGGGAACCAGCTCATGTTCGATCAGCGACAGAATAAGCGAGGTAGTTCCGAGCTTCAGATAGTTGGATACCTCGCTCAGATTCGCATCACCGATGATGACGTGCAGTCGGCGATACTTCTCGGCGACCGCGTGCGGCTCGTCCCGTGTATTGATGATCGGCCTGCGGACGGTGGTTTCCAGACCAACTTCATTCTCGAAGAAGTCTGCCCGCTGGCTCAGCTGGAAACCGGGCTGCTGATTGAGGGAACCTAGACCCACCCGTCCCGCTCCGCACATGACCTGGCGGGTCACGAAGAACGGGATCAATGCGGCGGCGATCCTGCCGAAGGGAACGCTTCGGGGTACAAGATAGTTTTCGTGGGACCCGTACGAAACACTCTTGCTGTCGGTGTTGTTCTTGTAGAGGATGACGGGCGCGAAGCCGTGGGTAGCCGCGATACGGGCCATGGCGCGCTGCACAACAACGTCTCCGGCACGATCCCAGCGCACAACATCCAGCGGGTTCGTTACCTCCGGACTTGAGTACTCCGGGTGGGCGTGGTCCACGTAAAGCCGCGCGCCGTTACTCAGGACGAGGTTCATCAGCACCGCAGCATCTTCCGAAGGATCGGTGCCGCCCTGGTCAACGAGGGCGACCTCCTCCGCCGTGAGCACTGGGGGTTCATCGGTGAGCTGGGAAGAGTCAGCGACGGACCGTCCCATCTGCCAGCCGCGGGCGTCGGACAGCGGGGCTTCGTCCGTGTAGTCCCAACGGGTACCGGCGAGATTCCCCAAACCTTCGCGCAGTGTTGTAGCGTACGCGTTCACAACCTGTGTGGAAAGCACGGTCGCATTCGCATCGGAGATACCGGGAGCGATGATTCCGTATTCGGTTTCAGTGCCCATGACACGGTGGACGGTCAGAGGCGGCACATCGACTGTTGATGCAGCAGTGGATGAAGGTTCCGTCACAGATACTGCCCGGTGTTGGCGGTGGTTTCGATGGTCTTGCCCGGTTCCTGCCCTGCCTTGCCCTGCACGATGGTCCGGATGTAGGTGATGCGCTCACCCTTCTTGCCCGAGATGCGCGCCCAGTCATCGGGATTTGTGGTGTTCGGCATGTCCTCGTGTTCGCGGAACTCGTCCACCACGGCTTGCAGCAGGTGCTCGATTCGCAACCCCTTCTGACCGTTCAGCAGGAAGTCCTTGATTGCGCTCTTCTTCGCGCGGTCCACGACGTTCTGGATGACTGCGCCGGAGTTGAAGTCCTTGAAGTAGAGCATCTCCGTGTCACCGTTGGCGTAGGTCACCTCCAGGTACTCGTTCGATTTCTCCGTCGAATACATCTTCTCCACAGTGCGGCGGACCATAGCCTGGATGGCGGCAGCGGTGCTGCCGCCGTATTCGGCGAGATCATCCCTGTGAAGGGGTAGGTTGCCGGTCACGTACTTCGCAAAAATCTCCGCCGCACCCTCGGCATCCGGTCGGTTGATCTTGATCTTCACATCGAGGCGTCCCGGGCGGAGGATGGCTGGATCGATCATGTCCTCACGGTTCGAAGCACCGATCACGATGACGTTCTCGAGCTTCTCGACACCGTCGATCTCGCTGAGCAGCTGCGGCACGATGGTTGTCTCTACATCGGATGACACTCCGGTACCGCGCGTGCGGAACAGCGAATCCATTTCGTCGAAAAAGACGACAACGGGCGAGCCGTCCGATGCTTTCTCACGTGCACGGGCAAAAATTAGCCGAATGTGCCGTTCCGTTTCACCGACATACTTGTCCAGCAGCTCGGGACCCTTGATGTTAAGGAAGTAACTGCGGGTTTCCTCTGATCCGGTACGCTCGATTGCCCTCGCCGCCAACGAATTGGCTACGGCTTTGGCGATGAGCGTTTTGCCGCACCCTGGCGGACCATAGAGCAGAATCCCCTTGGGAGCCTTCAACCCGTGCTCGCGGTAGAGGTCCGGGTGGAGGAAAGGCAGCTCGACGGCGTCGCGAATCTGCTCAATCTGCGGTCCCAGACCTCCAATATCCTCGTAAGCAATGTCAGGCACTTCTTCGAGAACGAGGTTCTCCACCTCAGAACGTGCAATCTTCTCCAGCGCATAACCAGTCCGGTTGTCCACGGACAATGCATCCCCGACACGGATCTTCTGCTGCTGCAATGGGCCGCTCAACCGGACTACGCGCTCTTCGTCGGCGCGCCCGATGACCAGAACCCTGTCCTTGCCGAGCAGTTCCTTGGTGGTCACCAGTTCCCCGGCGCGCTCGAATGAAAGCGCCGCGACGATTGTCAAGGACTCGTTCAGCAGAACTTCCTGCCCGGGCATCAGCTGGTCCATGTTCACAAGCGGACTGACAGCGACCCGCAGCTTCCGGCCCGACTGGAAGATGTCAGCGCTGACCTGTTGTGCGGCCTGAGCACCGTTAGCCTCGCCGGACGAAATACGGGCGTTCACTTCGATCACAGTCGCGAAGCTGAAGGGCGCGGCCCCCTCCTTTTCGAGTGCCGCCTTGAGCCGAACAATTTCGGTCCGGGCGGCTTCCAGCGCCGAAACAAGCTTGGAGTTGTTCTGCGTAGCGGACGCCAGTTGTCGATCAATGTGCCGAAGCTTGTCCCGTAGAACATTGATCTGGCGCTGCGCAACTGCCAGCTGTCCGTCGGTCGGAGCCGGGTTGGCATTGGGCGCGGACCGAGGCGTTCCGGACTCATTACTCGATGTATCCAACGCGATCGCCACCTTCACCGTTGTCTGTTGCGTTCTCTTTTGACCATAGCGCAGTGCACATCGGATTATGCCGAAAGTGACAACTTCGTCATCTCGGAAGCGCTCGGGTCAGTCGGTCTGCCGCGACGCCTCGGATTCACGCCGGAACTGCGCCTCCTCGGCCGACAATGCGCCGCGCTGGATGGTCGAACTTGCATCACGCGCGACCCGCCGCAGCCGTTTGTCCGACATTGAGCGCTCGCCCACCGCCTGCGGCGTCCAGGCGTTGAGGTCTTCTTCACTGAATCCGGTCTTCGACGGTCGGCGCTTCGTGCTGATTCCGGTCACTCCGTGCGCGAGACGGCGGGTAATGAGCAGGAATCCGGTATGCGCCACCATGCGGTGGTCGGGGCGCACAGCCAGTCCTTCAAGGTGCCACCCACGCACCATCGACTCCCACGCGTCCGGTTCAGTGAACCGGCCATCGGCGCGGATCGACTCCGCTGTCCGGGAAAGCTGGGTAACGGTGGCCACATAGCTGATCCACACTCCGCCCGGTGCCAGCACGGTGGCGACGGCGTCAAGGCACTCCCATGGCGCGAGCATGTCCAGAACGACGCGGTCAACGCTTCCCGGCTGCTCCGTTTCCAGAACCTGCTCCTGGAAATCCCCGAGCGTGATCTGCCAGGCGGGATGTTCGCCGCCGAAGATCGTTTCGACATTGCCTTTGGCGATGTCCGCGAATTCCTCGCGGCGTTCGAACGAGTGCAGGTATCCGTTGTCACCGACCGCACGGAGCAGCGAGATGGACAGTGCACCCGAACCCACACCGGCTTCCACTACCCGGGCTCCCGGAAAGATGTCTGCCATGGTGATGATCTGACCGGCATCCTTGGGGTAGACAACCGCAGCGCCGCGAGGCATCGACAAGACGAAGTCGGACAGCAGCGGGCGGAGTGCCTGATACTGGCCGCCGGTGGTGTTGGTGACGATCGTTCCTTCAGGAATGCCGATCAGCTGGTCGTGGCTGAGAAACCCCTTGTGAGTGTGGAATGCACCGCCCGGAGTCAGGGTAACGGTGTTCATTCGCCCCTTCTCGTCGGTCAACTGTACGCGCTCACCGGGACGCAGCGGCCCGCGGCGGGCTGCCGCGCCGTGGGGTTGCGGCGCAGAGCGCTGGTTGGACGGAGCCTCATCCGTCTCATGCTGGCTGGTGTTCATGGAGTCCTCCGGTGGTTCTGCTGAGGCAACCTGACGGCGCCCGTGTTCGTGGGTATGCGTAGTGTCAGTTACTGCCTGGTTGAGCACGGCCTGTGATAGCCGCGATGACAACGGACTGATGCAGAACACCGGTGACCGACCCTTGCCGGTCTGTCACCGCGTACTCACTTCCGGCGAGCCTGGCCAGATACTGCACCAGTTCCTGCCCTTCGGCAAATTCAGGCACGTAGGCGCCCGGCGCGAGCGCGCGGGCGACAGCATTCGCCGACGTACCCTCGGCCTGCGTATCGGGGACGGCCGTCAACGCGCCTTGGTCCACCACCGCTTCCGGCAGCCCATCCGGGCTGGTCAGGACGACCTCGTGCCCTGGCCGGTCGGCGAGCAGCCGCCGGACCTGCTGGACGGAGGTTCCCGCCGGGACGCTCACCGCGGGACGCTTCAATCTCCCTGCGCTGACTTCGGGTAGTCTCAGCCGCATCTGAGCGTTGGCTATCGCTGAGCTGGCCCCGAGCCATAGGAAACCGCCCATAACGACGGCGACAATCACCGTGACGGTGCTGGGTTGGGAACCGCCAAGAAGTGGCACCAGCACAACGGCAGCAACGAGGAGGACGGCGATAGCCCTCCCTGTCCAGCCGGCGGCCACCGTTCCTTTTTCCTGGCTGCCGGTAGCACGCCAAACAGCAGATTCGACGATCCGTCCGCCGTCGAGGGGCAGGCCGGGCAGTACGTTGAAGGCCGCGACAAGGAAGTTGGCCCAGATCAGTATATTGGCCAGGAGATTTAACACGCCGGTTGGTTCGATGATGACCAGCGCTCCCCACCCGGCGACAGCAAGGACCAGGTTGGCTGCGGGTCCCGCCATGGCAACGACCAATGACCTGCCGGGGCTGGCGGCGAAGTTTTCAAACTGGGTATGTCCGCCCCAGAGATTCAGGACGATACGCGTGGTCGGCCACCCGAACCTTCGGGCTGAGAGCGCGTGTGCAAGTTCATGTATGAGGACGGACGCTGCGAGCAGGACGGCATAGGTGAGGGCAACGCCGTACGCGCCCAAGCCAATGGCAGGGTACAGGTCTGCCACCTGCGGGCCGAAGACGATGACCACGAAAGCCGTGATGATGAACCATGACCATGCCAGTACAACCGGAATACCGAAGATCCGCCCTAGCGGAATACCTTCCTGGCGTACGGGCTCAGGGCGTCGTGACCTATTCACGCAGTTGCCCTTTCGCCTGTAGCGCGTCCAACGTGGAAGTGGACGAGGTCTTCAACATCTTCCACGGTGCGTCCGGCGAGGCTGGTCCACTGGTGGTCAGCGGATTCAGCGGGCAAGGCAACGAAGTGCGGTACGCCAAGGGTGACTACTCCCGCGGCCCTGGCTGATGTGACCCCGGGAAGGGAATCCTCGATGGCCACCACGCGCTCCTTGTGTAGCATGCGACCTTCCGAGAGGAAGTCAAAGGCCCTCTGGTATGCCTCGGGATCAGGCTTTCCCCGGGCTACCTGGTCACCGGTTACCAACAATTCGAACGTACCCTCCGGCAGGTGGCGTGACACCTCGAGCGCCAATTGCTGCTCGGACATCGTGACCAGTGCACAGGGAATCCCGGCCTGCCGCAGGGCGGTCAGGAGTTCGCGGGCACCCGGACGCCACGGAACCGACTCGCTGACCCTTGCTGTCACCTGTGTCGTGAGCGTGTCAATGATCTCGCGCACGCTCAACCTGACACCAGCGGCCTGCAACACGCCGGCCGAAAAGGTGAGTGCCTGGCCTACCAGGCCCGTTGCCTGCTCATCGGACCAGGATCCGCCGTGGGCGGCGACCAGCGCACGCTCAGCTTCAATCCAGTACGGTTCGGTATCCACGATCGTGCCGTCCATGTCCCACAGCACAGCCTGAAGAATGCGCTCCGCGGGAGCACGGTGCTCGGCACGCTGTCCGTTATCTGAGGGCACAGCCGTATTGCTGAAAGGGGTGACCATTCCTCAAGTCTACGGGGCCACGCAGGGCCGGCCGGCGGGTCCGCTCTGCGCGAAGCTGCGTTGGCGCGCCTGACACGACAGCGGCGGAGGATTAGGGTGAAACGGTGAGTACGTTCGAAGACAACCAGACTCAGGATGTTCCTGACGGCATTCCCGGCCTGTTCCCGGAGACGGAAACCGGAGGAAGAGTCACGGTCATGCTCGCCGCGTTCGAGGGATGGAATGATGCCGGCGAAGCTGCCAGCGATGCTCTGAAGTTTCTCGGTACGCAGTGGGGCGGGGAAAAGATCTCGACCATCGATGCCGACGAGTTCTACGATTTCCAATTCACCCGGCCCGTCATCAGGCGCAATAGCTCCGGACTGCGGCGCATCAAATGGCCCACCACCCGCATCAGCAAGGCCTCAGTGCCTGAAAGTAACCTGGACGTCATCCTGGTCCACGGTGTCGAACCGTCCTACAAGTGGCGCGGATACACAGCCGAGCTGGTGGGTATGGCCAAGGAACTCGACGTCGACTGCCTTGTCCTGGTCGGTGCGCTCCTCGCGGATGTGCCGCACACCCGTCCGATTCCGGTCACGGTGTCTTCCGACGACGACCTCATTCGCGAGTCGCTCAACGTCGAGGCCTCCACCTACGAGGGACCGATCGGCATTGTGGGAGTGCTTGCGGAGGTGGGCCAGCTCGCTGACATACCCACCCTGTCCATGTGGGCGGCCGTCCCCCACTATGTCGGACAGTCACCGTCCCCGAAAGCCCAGCTCGCCCTGTTGAACCGGCTTGAAGAACTACTCCGCGTCGGCCTGGACACGCAGGCACTCGCAGAGGAAGCCGAGGCATGGGAGCGGGGAGTGGATGAGCTGTCCACTGAGGACCCGGAGGTTGCGGCATACGTGCGCCAGCTCGAGGAGGCAAAGGACACCGCTGACCTTCCGGAGGCAAGCGGCGAATCAATTGCACGTGAGTTTGAGCGTTACCTCAAGAAACGCCGTAAGGACTAGTCCTTCAGCCGGATCCCCAGCAGCGCGTCGAAAGCGTCAGCAGCCAGCTGCGCGCCTGAGTCTGTTCCTGCGAGGTGCGCTGTTTCAGCGCACCAGCGATCCACTGCCAGCAGGGCCGCCGGAGCATCAAGGTCATCCGTCAACGCCGCCCGCATCGCTCCGACAAGATCCTCTACCGATTCCACCGTTGCTCCGGCGAGTGCGGCCCGCCACGTATCCAGCCTGTAGCGCGCGGTATCCAGACCGATCGATGTCCACGACCAGTCGGAACGGTAGTGGTTCGCGAGGATGGCGAGGCGAATGGCAGCTGGATCGGTCCCGGCTTCGCGCAATGCAGAGACCAGCACCAGATTGCCTTTGGACTTGCTCATTTTCTCGCCGTCAAGCCCTACCATGCCCGCATGCGCGTAGTGGCGAGCAAGCGGACGCCCGGAAATGGCCTGCGCGTGGCCAGAGCTCATTTCGTGGTGGGGAAACATCAGGTCCGCTCCCCCGCCCTGCACCGCGAAAGGCGCCGGGAGATGCTGGAGCGCAATCACCGAGCACTCGATGTGCCAGCCTGGCCTTCCGTCGCCGAGGGACGCACCGTCCCACGCCGGCTCCGACGGCCGGGCGACCCGCCAGAGCAGGGGGTCGAGCGCATTGCGCTTTCCCGGTCGGGCAGGATCGCCACCGCGATCGGCGAAGGTGGGAATCATCTCGTCTTCGCCCAGATGCGAGATGAAGCCCAGCTTCCACTGCGTTTCTCCGGCGGCGTCCGATAGTTCCGTTGCCTGGTCGACGGAGAAGTACACATCGCCGTCGGGGTCGGTTTCGGAGCCCGGAACGCGGTACGCGAGGTCGCGCTTCAGCAAATCCTCGATGACCGGGACAATGGCAGCGACGGATTCGACTGCTCCCACGTAGTGGGCGGGAGCGAGGACGTTGAGCGCTTCCATGTCCGCTCGGAAAAGGTCCGTTTGCGAGCGGGCGAGATCCATCCAATCGACGTTGGTGGCGCTGGCGCGCTCGAGCAGCGGATCATCTACGTCTGTCACGTTCTGGACGTAGTCCACCGCGGACCCGGCATCCCGCCAGAGCCGGTTCAGCAGGTCGAATGCCACGTAGGTGGCCGCGTGGCCCATATGCGTGGCGTCGTAGGGTGTGATTCCGCAGACATACAATCCCTGTCGCTGCCCAGCGGGAAGCTCTATGAAGCGCTTCAGGGCGCTGTCCCACAGGCGAATGGGAGGAGGGCTGCCGGGCAGGCCCGGAACGGTCCGGGAATTCCAGGAAATCACTGTTCTACCTTACGGGGTTGGATGTTGGCGATCGGCGCGACAGACGCGTCACGCGGTAATGACGCCGAAGCCGAGAAGCAGGAAGATTACCAGGCCGAGGACGATCCGGTACCAGACGAAGACGCCATAACTGCGGGTGGAGACGAACTTCAGGAACCACCCGATGATGACGTAGCCCACCCCGAAGGCGATGACGGTTGCGAGGAGGGTCTCCAGGCCGCCATAGGGACCGGGCGTCCCGGCACTCTTGTAGAGCTGGTAGAGACCGCTGCCAAAAACTGCGGGGATGGCGAGCAGGAAGGAGTATCTCGCGGCCGCTTCGCGCGTGTAGCCCATCAGCAGTCCGGCAGTGATCGTTCCACCCGAGCGGGAGACACCGGGAATAAGAGCGAGCGCCTGCGCAAGCCCGTACAGGATTCCGTGTTTGTAGGTCAGTCGGTCAAGAGTCAGCCGTTGGCGGCCAACGGCGTCTGCAACCGCGAGGATCACGCCGAAAACGACCAGCATGGTAGCCACCAGCCACATACTGCGGAACGTACTTTCGATCTGCTCCTGGAAGAGCAGCCCGAGGATGACGATCGGCAGGCTGCCGAGGATGACCAGCCACCCCATTCGAGCGTCCGGGTCGTTCTGCGCGGTTTTGCCGGTGAGGGAGCCGAACCACGCCCTGATGATTCGGACGATGTCCCGCCAGAAGTACACGATCACCGCGGTTTCTGTCCCGAGCTGGGTAATCGCCGTGAAAGCTGCCCCCGGGTCCTGTGCCCTGGGCAGAAGCTCTCCGGCGATTCGCAGGTGTGCACTTGATGAGATTGGCAAAAATTCGGTAAGGCCCTGAACGAGGCCCAGGACGGCCGCTTCGATCCAATTCACAGATAAGACCCTACGTCACCGTGCCGGGCCTACCCTTCAATGAGTCCTCGCCTTCGCCCCCTCGCCCGCACTCGGCGCGGGTCCCTCGGCCAGTAGGCTTAGGCGTATGCAGTGGCGAAACGCGGGCGGTAGCGGACAACTGGTATCAGTGCTCGGCCTCGGGACAATGACCTGGGGCGGCGACGTTGACGAAGAAGCGGCGCGGGAGCAGTTGCGCCTGTTCGTCGAGGCCGGCGGAACGCTGATCAGCACGGCCGCACGTTTCTCTGACGGACAGTCAGAGGCGGTACTTGGATCGCTGCTGGGCGATCTTGTTGCGCGCTCAGAGGTGGTCCTTGCCGTGTCCGGCGGCATTCCGCGGCACTGGTCCGAGGGACGCCTCGACGCGTCCCGAAAAGGCTTGCTGGATTCCCTGGATGCTTCGCTTTCGCGCCTGGGTACCGACAGCGTTGATATCTGGATGGCACCCGCTACCGGTGCGAACATACCCGTAGAGGAGACGCTGGCTGCGCTCGAATACGCCTACAGGTCGGGCAAGGCACGCTATGTAGGGGTGACCAATTACACAGGTTGGGAATTGACCCGGTTATGTTCAACGGCGGGGTTTCCCCTTTCGGTCCACGAGACGGAGTATTCACTGCTCAGCCGTCGCCCGGAGGACGAGGTGCTACCGGCTTCGGACGCTCTCGGAGTGGGAACGCTCGCATGGGCACCGCTTGGACGCGGTGCACTGACAGGCAAGTATCGATCGCAGCTGCCGTCTGACTCACGTGCCGCGTCCGATGAGTGGGCCGGCTACCTCGAACCGTACCTGTCAGGGCGGGCAGCGCGCATTACTGAAGCGGTCGCCACCGCCGCGAGAGGTTTGGAACTTTCACCCGCCGAAGTAGCGCTTCGCTGGCTTCTCCAACGCCCCACCGTCGCCTCGGCCGTGCTCGGAGCACGCACTGGCGCGCAGTTGAAGGAACTGCTGGCATGCTCGCTGGCGCCTCTTCCTGCGCAGATCTCCGAGGTGTTGGACGAGGTCTCCGCGCCACGCTGAGCGCTCACATCCCGAAACGGTCTCGATGCGGCGTCGCGGCCGAAAGCTGACGGCCAGGTCAGGAGCCGCTGGCCGGTTCCCGCACTCCATTTCCGCTGCTGCCCTCTTCGTCATCTTCCTCGTCGTCTTCGTAGATGACGAGGGGAGTCACTTCGCCGTAGGCGTCATACAGCGATTCCTCGTACGCCTCAAAAGAATCGGCGATGGAAAGATAGGCGGCTTCGACCGCGGGATCATCCTCTCCCCTGCGTGATGCTGCCGCGGCGAGGTGTTCTTCCAGTGCGGAAACCAGCGATTGCAATGCGACACGCGGATCGATGCTCATGGTCTAGACGTTATCGGTAAAGTGAAGCAAATTGGAGGGAAATGCGCGAACAATTTCTGAACTCAACCGCCATTCGGAAACGGGATTACGGCCGCCAGTATGAGTACCTCGTGCTCACCGTCAACGCCGGCGAACCACTCTCCATGGCGCGCCAGCTACTGACTGAGCATGCAGAGTACGGCAAGTGGGAACTGGAGCGGAGCTGCATTTACATAAACGGTC
Organism: Arthrobacter vasquezii; assembly: GCF_029455255.1. Lineage (NCBI taxonomy): Bacteria > Bacillati > Actinomycetota > Actinomycetes > Micrococcales > Micrococcaceae > Arthrobacter > Arthrobacter vasquezii. The sequence continues at coordinate 74,316 of NZ_JAROKN010000002.1, forward strand.
ACCGACGCTTCTGGCTACGGCGCAAAGTGCTCCGGGTAGAGCGCACCGCCTGAGCAGTGGTTCTTACTGCTGCTCAGGACCAAGCCACGCCGATGCAACCGTGCGGCGCGCCGACTCCAGGTTGGACGGATGAAAGAAACCCGCTGCTACGTCCCGCGAGATGCGACTGATCTCGCTGTCATTGGAGTAACCCTTTCCGCCGGATAGAAACACTGCCGCGTCCACCAGTTCGCGGGCGGCGCTCGTGGAGTGAATCTTCAGCGCCACCAGTTTAGCGAACCAATGATCCCCATGAGCTGCCCCGGAATCAAGGTCCGAGGCCAGCAGCCTAATGTGGGCATCAACGCGCTCCCAGCTCATGGCGGCGTCTGCCACGGCTGAACGCACGCCAGGACGCGATGCAACAGGAATTCCATCCATCCCCGGAGCCCGCTGGAGCGCGGCCTGCACAGCCAACTCAAGGGCGCGGTCGGCAATGCCGGCATAGACGGCGCTGATCAGCGTCTCGAACGCCGCAAAGATTGCAAAGACAAGTGGATCCCGATTCGGCCCGACCGGTAGCTTCCGGAAGATCCTTGCCGGTGGAATCACGACGCCGTTCAGCAGGGTTGTGTGGGACTGCGTCGCCCGCATGCCAAGCATGTTCCAGTCCTCCAGGATCTCTGTGCCGGCCGAGCCTCGGGTGACGAATCCGTGAACCAACCGTTCACCGTCTTCATCCATGCACTTTCCGAACACACCAAGCCGGGTCCACACGGGCGAAAGGCTGGTGAAGATTTTGGTGCCCGTGAATGCGTAGCCGCCATCCGGGCGACGCTCTACGACGGTGCTCGAATCAAACAACACCGAATCATTGCCAGGCTCCGAGAGCCCGAAGGCGAATATTTCTCCCGCGGATGCCTCGCTGAGGATGAAGCCCAGCGAACTGTCTCCCTCCTGTGCGAGCAGCCTGGCCACAGCCGTCCAGACCAGGTGCATGTTCACAGCGAGGGCCGTGGCAGGGGCGGCCGATGCCAGCCTGCGTTGGCAGGCCACTGCCTGGGCCATGCCCACGGCTGCTCCGCCGTCGTGCTCCGGACAGAAGAGGCGCAGGTAGCCACGGGAAGCGAGCTCCTCAAAATCTTCCGTGCAAAAAACATTCCGTGCATCGTAGTCCGCCGCACGTGCACGGAACCGCTCGAGGAGATCCGCTGGAAGCATTTCCTCTGCGACGGAACTCATCAGCTGCCTGTGAGTAGACGGTTGAGCACGCGCGCACCGAAGCGGAGTGAATCGGTGGGCACCCGCTCATCCACGCCGTGGAACATGCCGGTGAAGTCGAGGTCATCGGGCAGCCGTAAAGGAGCAAACCCATAACCCGTGATGCCGAGCCGGCTCAGCGACTTGTTGTCGGTTCCGCCGGAAAGAGTGTAGGGCAGCACCTTGGCTCCGGGGTCCTCGGCGAGTAGCGAATCCACCATGCGGTCCACCAGGTTCCCCGCGAACGGTACTTCGAGCGAGACATCCTTATGCTCGTAGCTGACATCCACGGAATCGCCCGCCAGCGACTTGATCGTCTCGAAAACCTCCTCTTCCTGTCCGGGCAGAGTGCGGACATCAACGAGCGCTTCGGCGCTGCCGGGGATGACGTTGTGCTTGTAGCCGCCCTTCAACACTGTGGGGTTGGACGTGTTCTGCAAGGTTGCGCCGACGAAGCGCGCAACGGTTCCCAGCTCCTTCAACAGGATTTCCGGGTTATCTGCGTCGAACTCAACCCCCGTCAGCTCCGTGACGCCGTCGAGGAATTGTCGCGTGGTCGGCGTAAGCTCGATCGGCCACTGATGTTCACCGATGCGCGCTACTGCCCGTGCGAGCTGCGTTACAGCGTTATCGGTATTGATCTGTGAACCGTGGCCTGCGCGGCCGTGCGCCACCAACCGAAGCCAGGAGATACCCTTCTCTGCCGTCTGCAGAAGATATGTGCGTTGGCCGCCGATGATTGCCGAGAACCCGCCAACCTCCGAGATCGCCTCAGTTGCGCCGTCGAACAGTTCAGGTTTGTTGTCCACCAGCCAGGAGGCGCCGTAGTTTCCGCCGGCTTCCTCGTCTGCGAAGAACGCGAAGATGAGGTCTCGTTTGGGCCGTGTGCCATCGCGCTGCATGGAGCGCAGGACGGAAAGAATCATGGCGTCCATATCTTTCATGTCCACCGCTCCCCTACCCCAGATCAATCCGTCGCGCTCCTCTGCACTGAACGGATCGACACTCCAGTCCTCTTTCTGAGCAGGTACGACGTCGAGGTGGCCGTGCACCACCAGGGCTGGAAGGCTGGAGTCGGTTCCTGACATCCGGGTCAGAACGGAAGCCCGTCCGGGGGCTGACTCGAACAGTTGCGCCTCGAGCCCTACCTCTTCGATGAGACCTGCCGTATATTCTGCAGCCTTGCGCTCTCCTGGTCCCTGGTTATCTCCGAAGTTCGAAGTGTCGATCTGGATGAGTTCCCGGCAGATCCGGACAACTTCTTCTTCGGGGGCGACGCCCATTGCAGACCTCCATCGAATAGCGGGTGTTGGGACCAGCCTACCGATGCCGCGTCCGGAGTCTGCCCATGCCGTGTGATTTCCAGCACGTTCAAGCCGGCTTCGGCTTCCGTTGCCTCAGGCTACGGCTATCCTGATGGGCGTCGACGCCGCTTCGGGCGCATCACTTACCTTTCTGGGGAGATCATGAAGACCATCAAGATTGCGGCCACCGCCGCCGTCGCCCTCGCTGTGCTCACCGGTTGCGGGGAGTCCACCGACTCTGCCGCCACCGGATCCAACGCGGCGCCCACGGCGGCAAGCTCAACCGCACCTGCACAGAACATCGCCGAGCCTTCTGTCAATGACCTCATGGGCGAACCCACCGCTGACGGCGCCAAGGCTTTTCTGCACCACGTTTTCCAGCTCAAGTCCTATGCCCAGCAGACTGGCGATGTGGAGGCACTGCTCGCCTCGCTGGACGGTGCTGAGGCAGCGGTTGCCAATGCAGAAACAATCAAGGGCATTTACGACGACGGCGGCTGGATTCTGGGCGGGCAGCCCAAGGTGAAGCAAATCCTCATCACGACCGCCGCCGAGGAGGTGGCGGAAGGTGTCGAGGTTGACGCGATGATTCCGGTTAATCCGGATGCCTACACCGAGTTCAATGAGGCCGGCGACGTGGAGGAGACTCGCCCCTTCGATCCTGCCGGTTCAATGTACTCCGCCACCGTGGTGTACTCCGATGGTGCCTGGAAGGCCACCTACCTCGAGGAGACGCCGGACGCGGAACTTCCTGCCACTGAGTAGGACCCGTCCACGCGTTACGCACCCGCTCCCTGCCTTCGACAGGAGCGGGTGCTGCCGTTTAACCAGATCCAAGAGCTGTGATCAAGAGGAAGAACGCCACCGCGAGACCACTGCTTCCGTCCCTGTAGGCCACGTCAACATACCGGCTCACACCTGCGACGAGCAGGCAGATGCCAATCAGGGCGAAGACGGACCCCGCGAGGATCTGACGTTTTCCAGCGGCCTCATTATGCTTTCGCCACGAGTTGGAGATGGAGAGCGACATCCGCTTGTCAAAGTTCCGGTACCACTCCTGGCTCATCGATAACCTCTCATCACGTATTCGGGTGGACCACCCGCCCACTGTAAGCACAAGGTACTCGCAGCAGATGCCCTATCAGTGATTCCGGTGCGCCCATCGAGGGTGTCTATCCTGCCTCCCAGTGTTCCTGAGACACCGCCCGACTGGCGAAGTTTGAGCGCACCGCACCTGTGATGCATCCCATACCGATGCTTCAATGGAGTATCCAACCGGGGGGAAAATGATGTCTCACACCAAACTGCTCAGCACCGGCGGACTATCGATTGTGGTAGGTCTGACCGCCTCGCTACTTCCATTCGCCGATGTCATCGAAGGTAAGAGCGACGCCCTGGGCATAGCGGCCGTCGTCGCGGGATCGCTCCTGATCGCAGCCGGGGCTGTGGTGACCCTCCTGGGACTGTTGGCCCGCCACAAGGACCTGAGCAGACCGCGTACCTACAGTGAGTTGCCCGATGGCGAGAAGTTTCAGCACAACGCTGGCACGTATCAAGGTGCGCGACACGGAGTGCAGGGGTATTCGTCCGGTGACCCTTGCCCTTAGACAGCGGCGCTCCTGATTCCTCCCGGAGGCCCGCGTCCGCGCCTGGCCGGCGAAGTGCGCAGCCCAGCCGAACCCATGCGATGGGTTTGGCGACAGCATCGACGTGGTCGAGGGCACAAAAAAACCCCGGAAATCCGGGGTTTTTGTTGTGCGCGGAGGGGGACTTGAACCCCCACCCTCAATAAGAGGACTAGCACCTCAAGCTAGCGCGTCTGCCATTCCGCCACCCGCGCAGGTGGTGATTTCGAGGCTCAAAACCCTCGAAAGCAGCGAGAAAAACTCTAACACGAGCATGGCCCAAGAGTTTAATCGAGTACCTTCGCGGGAAGCCGGTCCGCGATCGCGCGGATACCAATCAACGTCTCTTCGAATGAGGTGGACAGCGGGGACAGGCCCAGACGGAGTCCATCGGGGTTGCGGAAATCGGGAATGACGCCGTCCTTCCACAGCCCGGGCAGCACCGTTCTGAAAGACTCATGGTCAATGGTTATGTGGCTGCCGCGCTGCGCAGCATCACGGGGCGATGCAACATTCACTCCGGCTGGACCCATCAGTTCGTCGACTGCTTCGATGGCGAAGGAGGTCAGCTTCACCGATTTGGCTCGAACGGCTTCGATACCCACACCCTCGATGAGGTCGAGCATGTCCTGCAGCGCAAGCATCCCGAGGATCGGTGGCGTCCCCGAGATCATGCGGCGGATTCCATCCGCCGGCTGGTAGCTCGAACCCATCCCGAACGGATCGGCACTTCCCAGCCAGCCCTGAATGGGCTGGACGAGATCAGCGAGGTGCCGCCGGGCCACGTAAGCCCAGGCAGGTGCACCAGGCCCGCCGTTGAGGTATTTGTAGCTGCAACCGACCGCGAAGTCCGCCCCACAGGCGTCCAACCGCACAGGCACCGACCCCACAGAATGGCTTAGGTCCCACACAATCAGCGCTCCAGCCTCGTGCACAAGCCGGGTGATCGCTTCCATGTCGGCGATGTGGGCCGACCGGTAGGCAACGTGGCTGAGGACGACGACGGCGGTGTCCGGGCCGAGTGCGCCTGCCACTTCCTCGGGGGTGGGACCAGCGTCGTATGCTGCCTCCACCCAGTGAACCGCCAGGCCGCGGTCGGCTGCGATTCCTTCGACGATGAAGCGGTCAGTGGGGAAGTTGTCCCGTTCGATCACTATGCCCGTCCGGCCCGGGCGAGCGGCGAGTGCTGCTCGAATGACCTTGTACAGCAGGACGCTCGTGGAATCGGCGACGACACACTCGCCGTCCGCCGCACCTAGCACAACCCGCCCGATGCGGTCCCCTATTCTCTGGGGAAGCTGCAGCCACTCCTCGTCCCAGCCACGGATGAGCCTGCCGCCCCACTGTTTCCGCACAAACTCAGGTAGGTGCTCCGTGGTTGCCCTCAGCGGGCGCCCGAGCGAATTTCCGTCCAGATAGGCCGCAATAGCATCGTCGTCGTGGCCTTCAAAGAGCGCGCGGCAGGAGGCCAGGGGGTCCTCCGCATCAAGAGTGCGGGCACGGGCAAGCAGGGAGTCGTTCGTCATGCAATCAGTGTAGGTGCGCAACACCGGCTCACCGGTGACGCGAAAGCCGGCCCCACCGCGTGAGGTGGAGCCGGCCTTTCCGGACCGGTAAGCGTTGTGCGCTAGCGGTTGGACGCGTTGGTGTACGCGCTCTGGATGGAGCTTCCGAAGTACGGTCCGTACATGACGTTCTTCTGGGTGTTGTAGCCGAAGCTGTTCACGGAGTTCTGTGTGCCGGACGAGCCCGATCCGATGAACCAGGGCCCGCCGGAAGACCCGCCGGTCATGTCACACGGGATGCCCTGGGACTGTGTGCCGCCGATCCGGTCGCGTGAGGCGGTGCCATAGCAGTTCTTCAGGGATTCCCCGTTGAAGGGAGCAGCTGCGGGATAACCGTAGGCGGTGTAGGTGAGACCGCGGGCGAGGTTGAAGCCGATCCTCGACGCACCCACGGTGGCGGCCAGCGTGCGCCCGTTCAACGGCGCTACAACGGCGAAGGCGCCGTCGTAGCTGATGTCGTTGCGGGAGATCCATTCGCTGGTGGAATGCAGCGACGTTGCCGACCACATGCCGTATGGAGCAGACCCGTTGCTGTAGGCGGGCACGAACACGAACTTGCTTGCCCAGCCGGCGTTGATGTCATAGGTGCAGTGCCCGGCGGTGGCAACGGTGCTTTGATTGAAGCTCTGAACCGAATTGGCCGAGCAGACGTAGTTCTGGCCGCCGAGCGTGAAGAAGACCTTCCCGATATGCGACACCGGTGCAGGGCTACCTGCACGCTTGACCGGTGCTGCCTTGGGCTGTGGTGCAGCGAGGGCATCCGCGCCTGCCTTCGGCATGATGGAGCGGCCCTGCTCCCCCCAGCCCTGTGAGTTGATGGTGTTGCCTGGCTTTGCGTTCTTCATCCGCTCCGGGGTCCAGTACGCCTCAAGCGCATCCTGGGAGTCGGTCTGTGCATGGGAGATGGTGGCCGCCGGCGCCTTCAGCGGCGTCTGCGGAGCGGCCTGGGCCGCCCCGCCGGTCATCAGTGCCGTAGCCATCAGCGTCGATGCTGCGAGAACGGCTGCCTTCAAACCTCGTGAATTCACGAAATTCCTCGTTTCGATCAGTGGTGAACCGTCAGCGGTAGCTGACTTCTGGAGTCTGCACTGTTCGAAAGGCCGATCACAGACCAGGAGACCATCTGGGTTGAAACTGATGGCGAATCAGGCCGTCCCTCTGGACATTGAAGGAGGGTCATGCAATTATTCCTCGCCTGCGCTGTCTCCCAGCCTTTCCATTCGACCGGAAAAATGCTTACGACGACGACGCGGATCCCAGGCGGTCACTTCGGCCCCTTGCCACTGGGCCGTTACTGACCTGTCCATGCCCGCCGACAGGAATACCCTTGAGGGCAGGGTGACCGGAGCCCTGAACTCAACTGTCCAGCGGAAGGGTGTTGCGTCCCCGGGGCCCATCTCTGCCGCCATGCGCGAGGCCAGGTACATGCCATGGGCAATAGGCCGCTTCATACCACTTGCCCGCGCCGAGATCCCACTCAGATGGATAGGGTTGTAGTCACCCGAGACGCTCGCGTAACGCCGCCCGATGTCGCTCGCCAGTGCCCACTGGCGGGTGTGAAATTCCGGTAGTTGTTCGGTCCGGCGCTCGCCCGCGGACGGCACGGCCGTACCCGCCGGCCCGTTCGCCTTGACGCCCTTCGCCAGATAGGTGGACCTGCCTCTCCAGACGGATTCGGAGTCAGTCTTGATGTCAACCAAGACGTCCACCTGGGCGCCGCTGTGATGCGGCAACAGATTTTCGACCCAGGCGGTGACACTCAGGCGTTCGCTGAGCGAAATCGGACGCAGGTGGTGGATGTCGTTACTGAGGTGGATCATACCGAGCAGCGGAAGCGGAAAGTCCGGCCTGGCAAGAACGCTGACCGCCACCGGGAACGCGAGGGTGTGGAGATACCCTGACGGGAGGAACTCTGCTTGCGGGCGGCCCATCAGGCGCTGGAAAGCGTCAAGCTTCTCCTGCGTGGCCGTGACGTTGTCAACCCTGTGTCGCTCTGTCGGCAACGGGTCCGTGGGCGCGGGCCTGCGCAGCGCGTTCCTTGCCTGACGCGCCAGCGCCGCAGCGTAGAGCGTCGGCAGCTTCGGAGGAGCGTCCAAGCGGCGATCCATCAGGCACCTACCAGGTTCTGTCCGCAGACACGCAGGACCTGACCGTTGATTCCGGCGGCATTGGTCGAGGCGAGGAATGAGACCGCTTCGGCTACGTCCAGGGGGAGCCCACCCTGCTGCAGGCTGCTCAGGCGCCGTGCCACCTCGCGGGTGGCGAAGGGAATTCTCGCCGTCATGTCCGTCTCGATGAATCCCGGTGCGACGGCGTTGATGGTGCGCCCGGAGCCCGCCAGGGCATCGGCAGTGGCGCGAACCATGCCGATCACGCCTGCCTTGGACGCTGCATAGTTTGTCTGGCCCCGATTGCCGGCGATCCCGCTGGTGGAGGCCAGACACACAATGCTGCCGTTGCTGTTGAAGTGGTCCGAACTGAGCAACTTTTCATTGATGCGGAGCTGGGACTCAACATTGACAGCGAGCACGGAGCTCCATCGAGCCTGGTCCATGTTGGCGAGCAGCCGGTCTCTGGTGATGCCTGCGTTATGTACCATGATGTCGAGTCCGCCGTACCGGGTGGCAGCGTGCCGAAGGATTCGCTCGGCGGCGTCAGGAGCGGTGACATCAACCTGCAGAGCCGTGCCGCCGGCGTGGTTGGCTACCTGCGCCAGCTGCTCCCCCGCCGCCGGTACGTCCACGGCGATGATGTGCGCACCGTCGCGTCGGAGGACACGGACAATCTCCGCACCAATCCCGCGTGCGGCCCCGGTCACTACAGCCGTGCGGCCGGCGAGTGGCAGTTCTGCAGACTTGGGCGGCGCGCCGTGATCCGACCCTACTGCGATGAACTGCCCGTCCACATAGGCGCTTTTGCCGGAGAGCAGGAACTCGAGTGTCCCTCGGACGCTGGGTGCGTCTGTATTCACACCCTCACCAAGGAGGATCCCGTTAGCGGTCGCTCCTCCCCGCAGTTCCTTCGCCAGACTGCGCAGCGTCCCGTCGACGGCCTGCCGGGCGGCAGCGGTCTGGGGGGAGATTTCGGAGGTGACGGGCCGGGAGATTGTGACGATGCGCCCGCCTGGAAGCAGGTTCCGCAGTCCGTGGCCGAGTTCGAGGAAGACCTCCGACAGCTCGCCGGGGTGTGCTAAATCATCAAGCACAACGACGGCCGCGCCAAACTTCTCCTTTGGCCGGAGGTGCCGACGGACGTCCAGGTTCCACTCGAGCAGTGTTGCAGCCATGTCCTGCGTGCTGCGGGAGCGGCCCAGCACCAAAACCGGCCCCGGCACGAGCGGCGCATCTGGAGCGTAACGGCGGAGCGGGACCGGCCGCGGCAGACCGGCGGCCTTCGCGATCCTGCTGAGAGGCTGGGCGTTGACCAGGTTGAGATAGGTGTCCGTCATGGTCAGCGCGCCTCCAGAATAGCCACGACGCCTTGGCCCCCCGCAGCACAGACCGAGATCAGACCGCGTCCCGAGCCCTTCTCGGCGAGGGACTTAGCCAGCGAAGCGACAATGCGTGCTCCGGTCGCTGCGAACGGATGACCCGCGGCCAGCGAAGAACCGTTGACGTTGAGTTTGGTGCGGTCCACTGTTCCGAGCGCACCGGAAAGACCGAGCTGGGTGCGGCAGAAATCCTCGTCCTCCCAGGCGGCGAGGCTGCTCAGCACGGTGCTGGCGAAGGCTTCGTGAATTTCGAAGAAGTCGAAGTCGTCGAACGTCATGTCGTTGCGTTGCAGCAGGCGCGGCATTGCGTAGACCGGCGCCATCAGGAGCCCCTCCTTGCCGTGCACAAAGTCAACGGCGGCCGCTTCAGCATCCACAACGTTCGCCAGCATGGGCAGATTGTGTTTGCGCGCATAATCCTCGGAGCCCAGGAGTACCGCCGCCGCACCATCTGTCAGCGGGGTGGAATTACCGGCGGTCATGGTGGCCTCCCCGGTCAGGTTCCGGCCGAATACCGGCTTGAGCGATCCCAGCTTTTCAAGGGAGGTGTCAGCGCGCAGGTTTCCGTCCCTCGAGACCCCGCGGAAGGGCGTGACGAGGTCGTCGAAGAACCCGCGGTCATAGGCAGCGGCCATGTTGGCGTGGCTTGCCAGCGCCAACTCGTCCTGGGCCTGCCTGCTGATGTTCCAGCGCGAGGTAGTGATTGCCTGGTGCTCCCCCATGGACAGGCCGGTGCGGGGCTCCGCCGTTGTCGGGGCATTCGGCTTGAGATCGACGGGACGAAGTTTACGCAGTGCAGCAAGTTTTTGCGGGGTAGACCGTGCGCGCGCAAGTTCAAGCAATACCCGTCGCAGGCCCTCGCTCACCGCTACGGGCGCGTCTGAAGCCGAATCTACTCCACCGGCAATGCCTGATTCGATTTGTCCGAGCTTGATCTTGTTGGAGAGCCCAATCACCGTCTCGAGGCCGGTGGCGCACGCTTGCTGCACGTCATAAGCCGGCGTGTCTGCGGCGAGGGCTGATCCCAGCACCGCCTCGCGGGTCAGGTTGAAGTCCCGGGAGTGCTTGAGGACGGCGCCTGCAGCAACCTCTCCGACTCGCTCCCCCTGTAGCCCAAAACGCGCCACCAAGCCGTCCAGAGCGGCCGTCAGCATCTCCTGGTTGGACGCCTGCGCGTATGGTCCACCCGAGCGGGCAAATGGGATGCGATTGCCTCCAATCACGACGGCGCTCCGCGCGCCGCGTTGACCACTGCTGCTCTGGGGTGTGGCGTTCTGCTGGTCGGGAAGAGTACTCACTGCTGCTCCTTGGACTTGAAGGGTGGAAGCGGCTGCAGGATCAAACCTCTGATCTCTCGCGGGCAACACCTCAGTTATCGATACCCAGCGTACCTGATACGCTGGGTATCGTGAATCAGATCATGGCGCCCATGAGACGCCCCACCGCGGACGGACGTTCCAGCAGGTGGTCAAAACATCGCGAAGCCCGCCGCGCGGAGCTGATCAGGACTGCGCGCAAGGCAGTCCACAGGATCGGTCCGGGCGCTTCCATGGAGGACATCGCTTCGGCGGCAGATACCTCAAAATCCGTCTTCTACCGTTATTTCGGAGACAAAGCAGGTCTGCAGCGTGCAATGGGCGAGGTTGTGGTGGGTCGCATGCAGGAACACCTCATCGAAGCCGCGCGGAAGGCCAGCACGCCGAGGGACGGTCTGCGGGCAATGGTTTCTGCGTACCTGCAGATGGCTTCATCCTCGCCGAGCGTCTATGTTTTCGTGACCCAGCCAACACCGGATTCGGCGTCGACGTTGGACGCGTCGCCCACGCTCAGCTCCTTCTTCGACGCCATCTCGGTCATGCTCGCCAGCCCCATGGAGGAATACCTCGCCCAAGAACCGCCGGCGGCAGCTATTCCACAACCGCTGGCTCTTTGGCCCCGCGCCGCCATCGGAATGGTCCGTGCCGCGGGCGAACAATGGTTGTCGACGCCTCCCGGCCCGGCCCGGCCCACTGAGCCTGACCTCGCAGACTCCATTACTGCCTGGCTCTTTGATGGCATCGCTGCCGCCGTGCCGAGCGCACCCCTTGCCCATACCTCCCGCCGCAATCCACGTTCGAAGGACGAATCATGACCCAGACCGCAACGCGTCCCGAATTCTCGGTCCCCGCGACCCTTCCAATCCACGACGACGACGCCGCCGTCGTTGACGTTGCAGCGTTGGGCGAGCAGTTGCTCGGCCGGTGGGCCGACTCCCGCCGCGCTGCACGCGCGCTCGCAGCTGATCCGTCGCTGCATAAGGCTGAGGGCGCATCCTGTGCGGAGCACCGCGCACGCTGTCTGGACCAGCTTCACCTTCTGGTTCAGAACAAGGCGGTGCACCGGGCGTTCCCCACGGAGTTGGGCGGGTCGGATGACCACGGAGGGAATGTCGCCGGCTTTGAAGAACTGGTGGTTGCCGACCCCTCTCTCCAGATCAAGGCAGGTGTCCAGTGGGGCCTGTTCGGGGCCGCAGTGCTGCACCTCGGAACCGAGGATCACCACCATCGGTGGCTCCCAGGCATCATGAACATGGAAATTCCCGGGTGCTTCGCCATGACGGAGACCGGGCACGGATCAGATGTCTCCAGCATCGCTACCACTGCCACCTTCCACCCGGAGAGCGAAGAGTTCATCCTCCATACGCCGTTCCGTGCAGCGTGGAAGGACTACATCGGCAACGCGGCCAGCGATGGAAAAGCAGCAGTTGTCTTCGCGCAACTGATCACCCGCGGAGTAAATCACGGCGTGCACGCCCTGTACGTTCCCCTGCGGGATGAGAAAGGAAACTTTCTGGACGGGATCGGCGGCGAGGACGACGGGCTGAAGGGCGGTCTGAATGGCATAGACAACGGACGGCTCCACTTCACGCAGGTGCGGGTTCCCCGGGAGAACCTCCTGAACCGCTATGGGAATGTCGCAGCGGACGGAACCTACACCTCGCCGATCGAATCTCCAGGCCGCCGCTTCTTCACCATGCTTGGAACCCTCGTTCAGGGTCGCGTTTCACTCGACGGCGCTGCCGTAGCCGCCAGCAAGCTGGCCATGAAGACTGCGATCCAGTATTCGGTGGAACGGCGCCAGTTCAGCACTACCTCCGAGTTGTCCGAGGAAGTACTCCTCGACTATCAGCTGCACCAGCGTCGGCTCTTCCCCCGCCTGGCAACCACCTATGCCGCATCCTTTGCACACGAGGAGCTGCTGGCGAAGTTCGACGGTGTGTTCTCCGGTGAACATGACACCGACGAAGACCGCCAGGACCTGGAAACCCTCGCTGCAGCGCTGAAGCCGCTCTCCACCTGGCACGCTTTGGACACGCTGCAGGAATGCCGGGAAGCCAGCGGAGGGGCAGGCTTCCTCACCGAGAACCGGTACACCTCGCTGCGGGCAGATCTCGATGTCTACACCACCTTCGAGGGCGACAACAACGTGCTCCTGCAACTCGTGGCCAAGCGGCTCCTCGCTGACTATGCCAAGGAATTCCAGGGAGTTGACTTTGGGGTCCTCGCGCGCTTCGTCGCAACTCAGGCAGCAGACCGGACCCTTCACCGAACGGGCCTGCGGCGAGTGTTGCAGACGGTCGTTGACACCGGTTCGGAGCGAAAATCCGCCATTGCCCTGAGGGACGAGGGAACACAGCACGAGCTGCTGTGCGGCCGCGTTGACACCATGGTCGGCGAACTCGCCGGAGAGCTCCGGGGCGCGCGCAAGCTTCCGCCGGCGAAGGCCGCCAAAATCTTCAACCAGCATCAGCAGGAACTGATACAGGCTGCACGCGCGCACGCCGAACTTCTGCAGTGGGAGGCGTTCACAGCGGCGCTCGCCAAGACCGAGGATGCAGGAACGCGGCAGGTACTCACCTGGCTCCGTGACCTGTTTGGGCTGTGCCTCATCGAGGACAACCTCGGCTGGTACCTGATGAACGGCCGGCTGTCAGCCCAGCGCGCCCGCACCCTCGGCCCGTACATCAACCGGCTGCTCCTGAAGCTGCGGCCGCACGCCGTCGATCTGGTCAACGCGTTCGGGTACGGCCCTGAGCATCTGCGGGCGGCCATCGCAACGGGGGCCGAGCGTGAGCGGCAGGAGGAATCCCGCGCCTACGCACGGATCCAGCGAGCCAGCCATGATGCGCCGCTGGACGAGAAGATCCTGATCGCGCGCAAAGCTCAAACCCGCTAGAGAACCGATCGGTAAACACTCAGCGTGGACTCTGCAATAGAGTCCCAGGAAAAGTGCTCCTCCGCCCGGATGCGTCCGCGCCCTCCCATGGCGCGGGCGCGTTCCGGATCGGCAACCAGCGCGTTGAGTGCCTGCGCAAAGTCATTCACGAACCCCTCTGGATCAAGTGGGGTTCCTGTTCCGTCCTGAACCTGCTCGAGGGGCACGAGTACGCCCGTTACGCCGTCGTCCACCACTTCGGGGATGCCGCCTGTTGCGCTCGCTACCACCGCAGCACCGCAAGCCATCGCCTCAAGATTCACAATGCCGAGCGGCTCATAGATTGAGGGGCAGGCGAAGACGGTTGCGTGGCTGAGTACCTGGACCAGCTCATTCCGCGGGAGCATCCGCTCAATCAGGATCACTGAACCGCGCTGCGCACGCAGATCGTCGATCAGGCGGGCGGTCTCGGCGGCAAGTTCCGGCGTATCTGCCGCTCCCAGGCACAGCACCAACTGCACGTCTGCTGCCAGCTTCGCAGCAGCGCGCAGCAGGTACGGAACACCCTTCTGACGGGTGTTCCTGCCCACGAAAACCACGCTGGGACGGTCTGGGTCGATTCCCAGCGCACGGACGGCGTCGTCATTGCGGTCTGCAATCCACGCTTTGGTGTCAATCCCGTTGTGCACAACCTGCACTCGGGCAGGATCAACCTCCGGGTAGCAGCGCAGAATGTCCTGACGCATGCCGTCGGAAACCGCGATCACCGCCGCAGCAGACTCATATGCTGTTTTCTCCACCCAGGACGAAAGCGCATAGCCGCCGCCGAGCTGCTCGGCCTTCCACGGACGCAACGGTTCCAGGCTGTGTGCACTGAGCACGTGCGGGATGCCGTGCAGGAGCGAGGCGAGGTGGCCCGCCATATTGGCATACCAGGTGTGGGAGTGCACCAGGTCCGAACCGCTGATGCCCTGCAGGATGGACAGATCCGTGCCCAGGGTCTGCACCGCCGCATTTGCATCCGTCAGCCCGTCAGGGACGCCGTAGGTGCTCACGCGGGCGCCGTGATAGTCCGCTGGACGTTCTGCGCCGAAACAGTGCACGGCTAAATCGACGCGCCCGGCGAGCACGCGAGCCAATTCCGCTACGTGAACGCCTGCGCCGCCGTAGATCTCGGGCGGGAACTCCTTTGTCACAATGTCTATTCGCACAACTACAACGTAGTGCAGGGCGGGCGAGTCCTCTAGTGTGAGTCGAACGTGGTCATACTCAAGGACGAGCGGAAGGGGTTACCCGTGGCAGTCAAGAAAGTGCTTGCGGTGGTACTGGCAGGCGGCGAAGGAAAGCGGCTCATGCCGCTCACGGCGGACCGGGCCAAACCTGCGGTTCCTTTTGCCGGCAGTTACCGGCTCATCGATTTCGCGCTGTCCAATGTGGTCAACTCCGGCTATCTCCAGATTGTGGTGCTCACCCAGTACAAGTCGCACAGCCTGGACCGGCACATTTCCGAGACCTGGCGCATGTCCACCCAGTTGCAGCAGTACATCGCCTCCGTGCCCGCGCAGCAGCGGCGCGGCAAGAGCTGGTTCCTGGGCAGTGCCAACGCCATTTACCAGTCTCTCAACCTGATCCATGACGCGCGGCCGGACATCGTCGTCGTCATCGGAGCGGACCACGTCTATCGGATGGACTTCGAGCAGATGGTGCAAGCGCATCAGCGCAGCGGGGCGTCGGTGAGCGTCGCAGCTGTGCGGCAGCCGCTTCATCTCGCTAACCAGTTCGGCGTCATCGAAGTCGATTCCAATGATCCCGGCCGCATCTCGGCTTTCGTCGAGAAGCCCGAGACAACGCCCGGACTTCCCGATGACCCCAACAGCTTCCTGGCGTCCATGGGCAACTACGTCTTCAATACGGACGCCCTGATCGAAGCCCTCGAGGTTGACGCCGCACGCCTCAACACCAAACACGACATGGGCGGGGACATCATCCCCCACTTCGTGGAGCGTGGAGATGCCGCTGTGTATGACTTCACCACCAACGAGATTCCCGGATCGACCGATCGGGACAGCCAGTACTGGCGCGATGTCGGCACGCTGGATTCCTACTATGACGCCACCATGGATCTCATCACCCCGCTCCCGTTGTTCAATCTGTACAACCTCGAGTGGCCGATCTACACCCGGCAGAGCATTTCCCCGCCCGCCAAGTTTGTCCGGAGCGCGAGCGGCGTTTCAGGTGTCGCGCACGATTCGATCGTTTCGAACGGCGTCGTCATTTCCGGTGGTGCGGTGCAGGGATCGGTCCTGGCCACGGACGTTTTCGTCGACGAGGGAGCCGATGTGACGGGCTCCGTCCTGCTCGATCACGTGGCGATTGGTTCAGGAGCGGTTGTCCGGAAGGCGATTATCGACAAGAACGTCCACATTCCCCCCGGTGCCAAGATCGGCGTGGACCGCGAACTGGATATCAGCCGCGGATTCACGGTGACGGAGTCCGGACTGACAATTCTCAGCAAGGGGCAGGTAGTCGAGGGGTAACGGGAGATTGCGCAGCGCGGCGGTGGGCCGCGGTCCGTTTACCCCGCAGCCCACCGTCAGGCTACGCGGGTGATTTCCACCGTCACGTTGAGTGAGGACCCACCGCCGCCCGAGAGGATGCCCTTCAGAGGCGAGACATCGCGGTAGTCACGGCCCCGCGCCACAGACACATGGAAGTCGCTGACGGGGCCGCTGTTGGTCGGGTCCCAGCCGCGCCACTCGCCGTCCCACCACTCGACCCAGGCATGGGACTGTCCCGCCACCGCCACACCGACTGCCGCCGTCCTGCGCGGGTGCAGGTATCCCGAAATGTACCGGGCGGGAATACCGAGGCTGCGCAGTGCGCCGATCGCGACGTGAGCAAGGTCCTGACAAACCCCCTGGCGCTCGGACCAGGCATCACGGGCGTTGGACTGCACACCTGTAACGCCCTGCACGTACTTCATCTCGCCCTTGAGCCAGTCAAAAACGGAGTGCGCGGCGGCATGGGGGTCCTCGCCGCCGACGACATCCCGGACCAGCGAGCGGATTTCAGCATCGGGTTCCGTCAGAGGCGTGTCCGGAAGCCAGTCAGCGTAATCGTTCACAACTTCGTCGGAGCGCAGGTGCTGCCAGCTCACCACTTCCTCCGGAGCTGGAATGCGTTCAGTGCGGCTGACTTCCACGAGGGTCCGCGCCGATACTTCCAGCCGGTCGTGGGGCACGTGGACATCGAACGACGTCACACGGGTACCCCAGTAGTCACGGTAGGTGGCCATTGATGCACCGGACGGATTGAGGGTGACCGTTGATTCGAGCACCACCTGCTGAGAATCTGTCAGCGGGGTCATGCGCGCTTCGTTGTAGGACAGCGACACACGGCGCAGATAGTCGTAGCCGGTCCGGTGTTCAATCAGCAAGCGGCTCATGAGACCTCCCCTACCCAGGACAGTTCCGCTGCCTGCGAGAAATACGTGCGTGAGACGGCATCAGAGGCACGCGCACACGCCTTCTGGACTCTTTCCATATGCTCGGGCAGCTCCAGCATGAGGTCGTCCGTCTGATGGAACTCAAGGAAGGTGCGGGCCTGGCCCACGATCCTGCTGGCGTCATTGATGAAGCCGACGCGCTGGTAGGCCGGGTTCAGGTTCGCGAGGCACTTCTCGGCATCACTCAGGGCGTAGACGATCGAACGCGGAAACAGCCGGTCCAGCAGGAGGAACTGAGCCGCGTGCTGTTCGCCGAAGGATGCGCGCCGGGTTCTCAGGAACGACTCGTACGCGCCGGCGCAGCGGAGCATGTTCACCCACGACAGGCCGGATGCGTGAACGTCACGCGTGGAGAGCATCCGGGCAGTCATGTCTGCCCGTTCAAGACTGCGCCCGAGCACCAGGAACTGCCAGCTCTCATCGTGGCTCATGGTGGTGTCCGAGAGACCGCGCACCATGGCGGTGCGTTCGATGACCCAGTGGCAGAAGCGGTAGGTCCCGACTACGTCTTTCCGATGCTGCGTTAGTCCGTACCAGGTGGTGTTGAGCCCCTCCCATACGCTTCCGGACACCGTTTCCCGGGCCCGACGCGCGTTCTCCCGTGCAGCGCCGAGGGCGCCGGCGATGGAAGTAGCGCTGCTGCGATCGAAGGCGAGTGCCTCGATGAGATCAGGCAGGCCGAAGTCATCAGACTCAGGTTTGCTGCCCATAACTCCGAGCAGCTGCCGCGAGACGTCCCGCTGAACGGGACGAGGCATCTGGTTCAGCCGTTCAAGGTGAACATCGAGGATACGGGCGGTGCCGTCAGCCCGCTCAACGTACCTGCCGATCCAGAACAGCGACTCGGCAATCCGGCTAAGCATTGTTGTGCACCTCTCCTTCACCGCTGTTCTGATGGAGCCCATGCAACTGCTGTTGCTGTTGTTCGGGTTGCCGGTCCCGCCACCCCGTCTCAACGGGCCACACACTGACCCGCTCGGTCACCGGAGCGGCTTCGGGACGGACGGGCGCGCTGTCTGACTGGCCGTCGACCACCCAGGTATCCTTCGATCCGCCTCCCTGGCTGGAGTTCACGATCAGTGAGCCCTCCTTCATGGCTACCCGGGTCAACCCTCCGGGCAGGACCCACACGTTCTCACCGTCATTCACCGCAAACGGACGAAGATCAACATGGCGGGGACCGAACTGACCGCCGGACATTGTGGGCACGGTGGAGAGCTGCAGGACAGGCTGCGCAATCCAGCCCCGGGGATCGGCCAGAATCCGGTTCCGGAGTGCGGCAAGCTCGTCCGCCGTCGCATCAGGACCAATCACCAGACCCTTGCCGCCCGATCCGTCCACGGGCTTCACCACCAGCTCGTCGAGCCGGTCCAGCACTTCCTCCCGGGCAACTGGTTCCTCCAGCCGGAAGGTGTCAACGTTGGCGATGATCGGCTCCTCATTGAGGTAGTAGCGGATCAGGTCCGGCACGTAGGTGTAAACGAGCTTGTCATCGGCCACACCGTTTCCTACCGCGTTAGCGATGGTCACAGTGCCTGCCCGCGCCGCGTTGACGATCCCGGGACAACCGAGCACCGAATCTGCCCGGAACTGCAACGGGTCGAGAAATTCATCGTCGATGCGCTTGTAGATCACATCGACGCGCTGTTCCCCGGCCGTCGTCCGCATGTAAACCCGGTTGCTCCGGCAGATGAGGTCCCGTCCCTCGACGAGCTCCACGCCCATAAGCCCGGCGAGCAGGGTGTGTTCGAAGTACGCCGAGTTGAACACGCCGGGCGTGAGCACGACGACGGTGGGGTCCTCCGCTCCGGGCGGCGCTGTTTTTCGCAGCGCTGCAAGCAGACGGCGCGGGTATTCCTCGACCGGACGGATGTGCTGCTGGCCGAAGGCCTCGGGCAGCCCCTTTGCCATGGCCCGGCGGTTCTCCAGCACGTAGCTGACGCCGCTGGGGACCCTCACATTGTCCTCGAGGACGCGGAAAGTGCCTTCGGCGTCCCGCACCACGTCGATTCCGGAAATATGCACGCGCACCCCTCCGGCCGGATCGAAGCCGGCCACCTCCCGGTGGAAGTGCGCCGAGGAAGTGATCAGGCGGCGGGGAATGACGCCGTCGGTCACGACGCTCATCTTGTCGTAGATGTCGTTGAGGAAGGCTTCGAGTGCGTGTACCCGCTGCGTCACGCCGCGTTCAAGTGAGTCCCAGTCGGACCCGGCTATGACGCGAGGCACGATATCAAGCGGGAAGGGTCGCTCCTCCCCCGCAAAATCGAAGGTGACTCCGCGATCGAGGAACGTCCGCGCCATCGAGTCTGCCCGGGCGGTCACATCGGCCAGGTTGAGCTCTTCAAGGGCGGCAGCCACGGGTCTGTATTCGGAGCGCGGTTGATTGGCGTCGTCGAACATCTCGTCGTAAGCGGCGGTGCGCCGTGCGACGGTTGCGTAGTCTTCAAAGAGCTCGGACATGGCTCCACATTGCCATGTATCGGACCTGTTTACCTACCGGCGCCACGGACCGGCTGCGCGCCGTGGTGCCCTCGACAGTCATCGCGGCTGGCCGCACCGATCATGGTTGAATAGGCCGGTGCACAACGAGAATCTGCGCCGCGATGAGGCGGCGGACCGGTCAGCAATCATCACCGTCTCCAGCTATGACATCACGCTGGATGTAAGCGCCGCGGAGGATGCCGGGAGTACCGGGTTCTCATCGCGGACAGTTGTGACGTTCGACTGTTCCTCGCCCGGTGCCGACACTTTCCTCGACTTCATTCCCGCCAGGGTGCAATCCGTCACGCTCAACGGTGCGGTTCTGGATCCAGAGCAGGTTGTTGACGGCGCGCGCATCATGCTCCCCCAGCTTGCTGAGCAGAACACCGTGATCGTGGACGGTACGGCGCTGTACAGCCGCAGCGGCGAGGGTATGCACCGCTTCGAGGATCCCGCCGACGGTGAGACGTACCTGTACACCCAGTATGAGCCAGCCGACGCCCGCCGTGTCTTCGCCTGCTTCGAACAGCCCGACCTCAAGGCGTCCTTCAGCTTCCACGTTCGCGCCCCGGAGCGGTGGACCGTCGCATCGAACGGCGCTGAGACCAGCCGCGACCAGCACGACGACGGTTCCGCGACCTGGCACTTCGCGCCCACCATGCGCATCTCGACCTACATCACGACGGTCCTGGCCGGTCCATACGAATCCGTGACTGACGAATGGACCGGCATTCTGGACGGCGGAGAGGTGCTGACCATCCCCTTGTCCCTGTTCTGCCGCCGGTCGCTCAGCGCGCACCTCGATGCGGCGCGGATCTTCGACACCACGCGCCGGGGACTCACCTACTTCCACGACCTGTTCCGGTACCCTTATCCGTTCGGGAAATACGATCAGGCCTTCGTGCCCGAATACAACCTCGGTGCCATGGAAAACCCCGGTCTGGTGACCTTCACCGAGTCCTATGTGTTCCAGTCGAGGGCCACACACACGCAGTACGAGGCGCGGGACAATACGATCATGCACGAGATGGCGCATATGTGGTTCGGCGATCTCGTGACGATGACCTGGTGGGATGATCTGTGGCTGAAGGAATCTTTCGCTGACTTCTCGGGAGCGCTCGCGGTAGCGGAGGCGTTGGATTCGCCGACCTCGTGGGTCACCTTCGCCACCCGGCGCAAGGCCTGGGCCTACCTGCAGGATCAGCTGCCTTCCACCCACCCGATCGTCGCGGACATCGTGGACCTGGAAGCCGCGAAGCTCAATTTCGACGGCATCACCTATGCCAAGGGTGCCTCGGTCCTGAAGCAGCTCGTGGCCTACGCCGGTTTCGAAGCTTTTGCGTCCGCGGCACGATCCTACTTCCGCAAGCACGCCTTCTCGAACACTACTCTCGATGACCTGCTGGGAGCTCTCAGTGAAGCCTCGGGCAGGGACATGTCGGACTGGGCACAGCGGTGGCTGCAGACCTCTGGAGTTCCGCAGCTTGCCGCTCAGGTGGAAACCGACGACGACGGCGTCTATACCTCCCTGGCGATCCTCCAGCAGGCGCTCGACCCCGTGAGTTCAACACCTGCTCCCCGCCCGCACAGCGTCCGTTTAGGGCTCTACTCGCTTGATCCGAACGGCAGGCTGCTCCGCACCGCCTCCCACGATGTCCTGCTGGACGGGGACCGCACGGAGATTCCCGAACTCATCGGCAGCGCACAGCCCGATCTGCTGCTCATCAACGACGATGACCTGACCTATGCAAAGCTCGTCTTCGATGATCGCTCCCTCGCAACGCTTCTGTCCTCCGCGGACCGGCTGGAGGAACCCCTGGCGAGGGCTGTATGCCTGGCTGCATTGTGGTCCTCGACTCGTGACGGCATTCTCAGCGCAGACGACTACGTGGAGGCGGTCGGGAGGACAGCGCCGGCCGAGGAGGGCGTAGGGATTCTCCAGCAGCTGCTTCAGAACGCCCGGCACGCCGTCGAACACTATGCTCCGGTCCCGGCACGGATGGCTCTGCGCGAGCGCTTCACGCGCTTCCTGCTCCGCGGGCTGGAAGCCGCCACACCCGGTTCTGATCATCAGCTGGTCTGGGCACGGGCGCTGGCCGCAACCGCCCGGAAGACAGCAACCCATGCGCCCCTGGTGCGCGGCCTGCTGGAAGGCACGGAGACTGTTGACGGTTTGGTGATCGACGACGAACTCACCTGGCAGCTGTGGCAGGCGTTGGCGGCGCAGAACCTTGCCACGGTTGATGAACTCGAAGCCGCCCTCCAGCGTGACCGCACTGCATCGGGCCGAACCGGCTTCACGACGGCGTGCACGTCGTTCCCGGACGCTGCCGTCAAGGCCAGAGCGTGGAAGGAGGCCGTCTTCGGTGATCGGTTGTCCAACGAATTGCTCAGCGCCACCATGGTCGGTTTCCAGCAAGGACCGTCGGAACTGCGTGAACCGTATGTCGATGCCTATTTCCAGGAGATTGAGAGGGTATGGCGGGAGCTGCCGATTGAAATGTCGGCAAGGATTGTGCGTGGACTGTATCCCGGCGATCAGGACCTCGCCGAGGGATCTGTTCCTGAAGACCATCCGGTGCTGGTGCTGACAGATTCCTGGCTGGATGAACACGCGGGGTCACCTCAATCCCTCCGGAGGATCGTGGTGGAGGAACGCGACCACCTGCTGCGCGCGTTGCGGGCTCAACAGGCCGCGGGCTGACGAATCACGGCACGCGGTAAAGCCATTCGTCAGTACCGAACTTCTCCTCGACCAGCATCTGCGCCGTTGCCAGTTCGGTCTCTGTCAGGATCCCGTCTACGGCCTGGTAGCGCTCCCTGAAGGTTTCGCTCAGGACCTGGATGATTTCCTCCCGTGTCAGTCCGGTCTGCCGACGAAGGGGGTCCACCCGCTTCTTGGCGCTCTTGATTCCCTTGTCGGAGAGCTTCTCGCGTCCGATCCGGAGGATCTCGAGCATTTTGTCGGCATCGATGTCGTAGGACATCGTCACGTGGTGGAGCATGCCGCCGTTGCTCAGCCGTTTCTGCGCCGCGCCGCCGATCTTGCCGATATCCGTTGCAATGTCGTTGAGCGGCTGGTACCAGGCGGAGATCCCCAGCTTTTTCAATCCTTCCATCACCCAGTCATCGAGGAACGGGTAGGAGTCAGCGAAGCTCATTCCATCCACCAGTGACTGCGGGATGTAGAGCGAATAGGTGATGGCGTTGCCGTGCTCCATGAACATGGCTCCGCCGCCGCTCATGCGGCGGACCACGCTCACCCCGTGGCGACGAACCGCGTCAGCGTCTACCTCGTTGCGCATGGACTGGAAGCTGCCGATGACCACCGAGGGGCTTTCCCACTCCCAGAAGCGCAGGGTTGGGTTACGCAGGCCGGCACCCACCTCACGGGTCAGCACCTCGTCCATCGCGACGTGCATGGCGGTGGGAAGCGGCGTGGGACCGATGATCTCCCACTGGTGGTCAGCGAAGCCGGAAGCCTTTCCGAGCGCCCTGCGGACGGCGGTGGCGACTGCTTCCGGCGAGAAGCCGAAGAGTTGCGCATCCGGTCGCAGCTCCCGTCGGATCGCCGATGCCAATTCGCCGTGGGGAGTATCGGTCTCAAGCCCTTCCAGGGCGGCATTGATGTCATCCAGCGCCTCGTCCGGCTCCAGGAAGAAATCACCGTTCACCGACACCTGACTCAGCTTCCCGCCTGCGACGTCGGTGTCCACCACTACCAGCTTGCCGCCGGCAACCTTGTATTCACCGTGAAATTCCCGTGTGGCCCCGTGATCCATGATCCTCCTGCTGCACCTTCCGGCTACCCCTTGGTATACGGCTTAAAGCGCTGGGCCCGAACCGGAAATTCCGGTTCGGGCCCAGTAACACTGTTCAGGCGAACTACTTCTTGCCGAAACCCTTGAAGCGCTGGTTGAAGCGCTCGACGCGGCCGGCGGAGTCCATGATGCGCTGCTTGCCGGTGTAGAACGGGTGGGACTCCGAAGAGATTTCCACCTCTACCAGCGGGTAGGTGTTTCCGTCTTCCCATTCAACCGTCTTGTTGGAAGTAACGGTTGAGCGGGTGAGGAAAGACTTCTCAGAAGCGAGGTCGCGGAAGACGACCGATGCGTACTTGGGGTGGATATCAGACTTCATGGGAGTACCTTCTGTAGTTGCCTGGATTTTGCCAGGCACCGGTGGTTTGAAAGTTGACGGCCCGTAGGCCAGCAACCAACTCTACCGCACGCGCGGGGGATCCGCGAAAGAGCTCTCGGAGCGCTGGACCGCACTCGACCTGCACTCCCAGAAAGCGACGGCGCCTGCCGCTGCGACGTTGAGGGAATCCACGGCGGAACTCATCGGAATCCTGACGGAGATATCTGCTTGTTCGAGTGTGGATTGCGAGAGCCCTTCACCCTCAGTGCCCAAAATGAGGGCCAGTCGGTCCGGATCGCGCTGCGACAGCTCCTGCAGCTCGAGCGAATCCGGTGCCAGGGCCAGTGCCGCCACCAGAAACCCGGACGCGCGTAGCATTGCGATGCTGCCCGGCCACGAGTCCAGCCTCACCCACGGCACCTGGAAGACCGTTCCCATGCTGACCCTGATAGCCCTTCGATACAGCGGATCAGCGCAGCGTGGCGTGATCAGGACCGCATCCACGCCGAGCGCCGCTGCGGAACGGAAAACCGCGCCCAGGTTGGTGTGATCCACCATGTCTTCGAGGATCGCCACGCGGTGCGCGCTATGCAGCACATCCTCCAGTGCCAGCGGAGCAGGGCGATTCATGGCCGCCAGGGCGCCGCGGTGAAGGTGGAAGCCGGTGATGTCCTCCAGTACCGACTCGGACCCGACATAGGCAGGTGTGTCCGGGAAACGGGCAAGGATGTCTTCGAGGTCCGGGAGCCATTTGTCCGTCAGGAAGAACGATCGCGGCGTATGCCCGGCGTCGATGGCCCGCCGGAGCACCTTCGTGCTTTCGGCGATATACAGGCCCTCAGCCGGCTCGCGGCGCCGACGCAGCTGCGTATCGGTCAGTCCGGTGTAATCAGTAACCCGGGGGTCTGCCGCGTCGGCGAGGCGCTCCAGGGCCACGCTAGCTCACCAGCCGCACGATCATGACGTAGAGCGCAACCAGGCCGAGAACCACAATGACGCTCCGCAGAATGAGGGGGGAAAGGCGCCGGCCGACCTTGGACCCGATAACCCCGCCCACAAGGGAACCAACGGCGATGAGCAGGACAACCCACCATTCGATGCGATCGAAGGCAAAGAGCATGTAGGAGACAGCTGCGATCAGGTTCACCCCAAGCACAAGGACGTTCTTCATCGCGTTGGCTGACTGCATGGTGCCGGAAAGAAAAATGCCCAGGATCCCCACCAGCAGAATGCCCTGCGCGGCGACAAAATATCCGCCGTAGACGCCGGCCAGGAAGACGAGCACCGTCAGTGCCAACGGATGGGATCTTGTGGGCGCTTTGGTCTCAGCGCGCCGCCGCACCCAACGCTGCAGTTTCGGTTGGAAGATCACAAACCCGAGCGCGACCACGATCAGGAACGGCGCCACCAGCCCGAAGACGGTCTCGGGGAGGTTGAGAAGGAGGGCCGCACCGGCAATGCCTCCGAGCAGCGAAGCTGGCAACAGCCGGGCCAGGGTTCGGCCGTTGCCCTTCAGCTCTTCCCGGTACCCCCACGCGCCGGTTACGTTGCCGGCCACGAGTCCCATGGCATTGCTGATGGTGGCGGTCACCGGGGCATACCCCAGGGCAACCAGAATGGGGAACGTCACCAGGGTGCCGGAACCGACGATCGTGTTGATGGTTCCGGCCCACAAACCGCCGAGTAGGATCAGCGCATCGCGCCACAGGTCCACGAAGTATCTTCCGCTGCTAGGACCGCGCGACGGCGCTGTAACGGCCATCCCGTTGGGTAACTTCGAGAGGCATGTCGAACGCCAGGCTCAGGTGTTCGGCCACCAGCACATCACCGACGGGTCCAGCCGCCACCACTGAACCCTCACGCAGGAGCATCGCGTGAGTGAAGCCCGGAGGTACTTCTTCGAGGTGATGCGTCACCAGGACGATCGCCGGCGAATCCTCATCCGCAGCAAGTTCGCTGAGGCGCGCGACGAGGTCCTCGCGCCCGGCCAGATCCAGGCCGGCGGCAGGCTCATCGAGCAGGAGCAGCTCCGGGTCAGCCATCAGGGCACGCGCTATCTGGACACGTTTGCGTTCGCCCTCGCTCAGCGAAGAGAAGGGTCTGTTCATCAGGGTGGACACACCCCAGGCGTCGAGCAGCCGGAAGGCCCGACGCTCATCCAGCCGCTCATACTGTTCGCGCCAGCGGCCGGTCATTCCATAGGAGGCAGTAACGACCACATTGAGCACGGTTTCATGTTCCGGGATCTGGGACGCTAACGCCGCCGAGGCGAGGCCGATACGGGGCCGCAGCTCGAAGACGTCGACCGCTCCCAGCACCTCGTCGAGGATTCCCGCCACGCCGCGCGTTGGGTGGATCCGCGCGCCTGCGATCTGCAGGAGCGTGGTTTTGCCCGCGCCGTTGGGGCCCATAACCACCCAGCGCTCGCCCTCACGGACCTGCCAGTTGACGTCGTCCAGGAGCGCTTTTCCTCCGCGGACAAGACTCACCCCGGAGAGTTCCAGAACATCACTCATGACAGTAGACACTAGGCCAAGAGCAGCCTTGAACGTTAAATGAACAGCGGCGGCATGACCGGAAATCCGTATGGCCCGTCACCGGTTTCACCGCCGCCGGGCAGGGGATCATAATGACAAAGGAGATTCGGATCGAGGAAAGGCCGTTGGCGCACGTGGCGGAGATGTTCAGGGTGGTCAGCTTCGGCGCCCGGTTGGAGGATGCTCACTGCTTGCGGGTGCGCCGCGCCCTGCAGGAAAGTGGCGCCGTCGTCGTCGGTGAAAGCCGGAACGACGACGGCCGCTACCAGGTTGCCTGCCTGACCGTCAGTTCCGATGACGGCATCGATACGCTTCGCACGACGGTTGCGCCGCTATTGTCAGATGAAACGGGCATCGCGGTGGTGCCTACGGCGCTCCTCGGCGAGGGAACCAAACTGCTCATCATGGATGTGGACTCGACCCTCATCAAGCAGGAGGTCATCGAGCTCCTTGCAGCACACGCCGGCCGGGAAGCGGAGGTTGCTGCCGTCACGGAATCCGCAATGCGCGGCGAACTGGATTTTGCACAGAGTCTGCATGCGAGGGTAGCCGTGCTCGCCGGGCTGACTGAGGGTGTCATCGATGATGTCGGCACCCGGATCGAGCTGAGCGAAGGTGCAGAACATCTGGTCGCGGCATTCCTGGATGCTGGTCATGTTGTTGCGGTGGTTTCGGGCGGATTCAGCCAGATCCTCGAGCCGTTGGCCGCGCGCCTGAACCTCACCCATGCCAAAGCCAATGAACTGGGCGTGGACGCCGGCACGCTCACGGGTTCAGTGATCGGTCCGGTGGTGGACCGGGCGGAGAAGGCACGGTGCCTGCGGGCATGGTCCGAGGCCGCCGGGATACCGCTCGAACGTACGGTGGCAGTGGGCGACGGCGCCAATGACCTGGACATGCTGGCCGCTGCCGGGCTTGGCGTCGCGTTCAACGCCAAGCCGGCGGTGCGGTCAGCCGCTGATGTTGCGGTGAATTTTCCCTATCTTGACGTGGTCCGCCACTTCGTGCGGTTGTAGGTCCATGCTCTTCGCGGCAGCCGGCTAAGGGCTAGCGCGTGAAGTGCTCAGCTCCGCCTACGTACTCTGTGTGGCCGGTGGGAACATCAGCGGTTGCCATGGCAACAATCTCGGCCGCGAACTCCTCCACCGTGTAGAGGCGTCCGGCCTCCTGCCGGCGGGCCTCGATGGCGCCCGGCGCCGCGCGGTCGAGCAGGGCAGCGGTGACCGTGCCCTCGATCATGTCTCCGGAAACGACGACGAAGCTGATGCCGCGCTCGGTCAGCGCCGGGACCATCTCCCGAAGCGCATCCTCACCTGCACGTTTGCTGCGCGCTACCGGCTCGTACGCGTCCATCGTTTCCACCGTGTTGATGAAGTGGGCCTGGTGGCTCGTGACAAAGACGACACGGGAGCCGGCGGGCATGGCGTCAAGAGCTGCTGTGAGCATGCCGACCTGTGCGTCCCGGTTCAGCTTGAGCGCGTAGTCCTCCCCGAGGCCGGACTCCATACCGCCGGAGGCATTGAGGACCAGCAGGTTGAGTCCACCGAAATTCTGCACAGCAGCGTCCACGAGTGCCTGTGCGCCGTCCTGGGCAGTCAGGTCCGAGCCCACTGCCACGGCACGGCCGCCGGCGGCCTCGATGCCCGCGACCACCTTGTTTGCCCGGGGCGCCTTCTGCCGGTAATTGACGACGACGGCGGCGCCCTGCGCGGCCAGGAGCTTTGCCACCTCAGCGCCGATTCCGCGGGACGATCCCGTGACGATTGCCGTTGTGCTGTCCAGTGCGCCCATGTCCGGGGCCCTCCTTGATTCGGTTGTGCCTTTGGCTGTGTAGTGCGAAGAACTGCTGTGGTGGTCAGTGACCCATTCCGAGTCCGCCGTCAACGGGGATGACGGCCCCTGAAATGTAGGCCGCCTCGTCGCTGGCAACCCACCGGACCACGTTGGCAACCTCGTCTGCATCCGCGAACCGGCCGGCCGGGATGGAGGAGAGGTAGGTCTGCTGGGTTTCGGCCGGAAGCGCGGCGGTCATGTCCGTGTTGATGAAGCCGGGAGCAACCACGTTGCAGGTGATTCCCCTCGATCCGAGTTCCCGCGTCAGCGAGCGTGCGATTCCCACGAGACCGGCCTTGGACGCCGAATAATTGATCTGTCCCGGCGCTCCATACAGCCCGGACACTGACGAGATGAGGACAATCCGGCCCTTTCGCAGGCGAAGCATCCCCCTGCTGGCCCGCTTGATCACCCGGAAGGAGCCGGTGAGGTTTGTGTCTACGACGTCCGTGAAATCCGTTTCACTCATCCGAAGAAGCAGGGTGTCCCTGGTGATACCCGCGTTCGCGATCAGCACCTCAACAGCGCCGTGGGTGTTCTCAACTTCGCTGAAGGCGGCATCGACCTGCGCGTTGTCCGTGACGTCCGCTTTCACCCCGAGCATCCCGGCCGGAACATTGCCGCTTCGGTACGTGATGGCCACCCGGTCACCGTTGGCGAGGAAGGACTGAGCAATTGCCAGCCCGATCCCCCGGTTGCCTCCCGTTACCAGGACGCTGCGTCCGGTTTTCTTCTCGGGCGTTCCAGCGGTGTCTTGTTCCTGCACGGAGGGTCCTTTCGGAGGGAGCGGTGCTGAGCATCCGTTCGATCCTATCTGCACTGACCGATGTTGCCGGGAACTTTAAGTGGGGGCTCGGGAGTGAGACAATGGAGTAGTCCCCTTGGAGTGTGATGATCAAGCTGAGCCTTCAGTCAAAGCGCCGCCCGGAAATCCATAACATCAGTGATGCCCGCGAGGCGCACAGCGATGACATGCGCCAGCGGATGATCAAGTATTCCGTGTCCATGGGAATTCGCATGGTCTGCCTGATCCTCGTTTTCGTGGTGGAGGGCTGGCTGCAGTGGGTCATGATCGCGGGAGCCGTGTTCCTTCCCTATTTCGCGGTGATCATAGCGAATGGTGGAAGCGACACCAGCAACCTCGCCCACAGCGATTCGCTGCTCGACCGTGCTCCTGCCGCGGAACTGGAAGCACCGGCACCGGCGGCAGTGAAAGAGGAGCCCGTCACGCTGCAGGGCGAGATCATCGAAGACGAGCCGGAGCTCGATCAGGAAGCAGGGAAGCAGGAAGGAACATCGTGAGCATCTTCGACCAGTTGCCGGGCGCAGTTCCCTCAACAGCACAGTCTTCAACCAGGGCTGCATCTACAGCGCACGGCAACCCCATCTGCTCCCGGAAAGCCTGCGGACAGAGTGCGTCCTGGCAACTCCTCTGGAACAACCCCCGCATTCACACTCCTGAGCGCAGAAAGACGTGGCTGGCCTGCAGCGAGCACCGCGAGTGGCTGGAGGAGTACCTCACCACCAGAGGACTCTGGAAGCAGACGCTGCCGCTGGAAGGCAGTCCGGCGGCGTCGTGAAGATACTGAAATACCTGGCGACACCCCGCTGGTTCGGCTGGTTGGCGCTCGTTCTGGTGCTGGCCGCAGCCTGCAGCGCACTGGGGCTGTGGCAGTTGGACCGGCGGGACCAGGCGGCGGCTACTGTGAACACGGTCGAGGCAAACTATGATCTCGCGCCGATCCCCTACTCGCCGTCGCTGTTTGAGTCTTTCGATGGGGCAACGGAATGGGCGCCTGTCACGCTCGTCGGACACTATGACTCCGCCAACCAGCGCATCGTACGTAACCGGCCGCTGGGCGGCCGGCCGGGCTACGAAGTTCTGGTTCCGTTGAAGCTCCAGGACGGCACCGCCGTCGTCATCAACCGTGGGTGGTTGCCCATTGGCAACGACCGCGCGGGCCGCCCCGATACAGTTCCTCCGGCGCCGGAGGGAGAAGTCACCGTCGTTGCACGCATTCGTCCGGCAGAGCCGGACCTGGACCGGTCGGCGCCGCAGGGACAACTGGCCTCCATTGACCTGGCTACCTATCAATCGCAGCTGGAGTATCCGATTTCCACCGCTGCATACGGTTTGGTAGCCAGCGAAACACCGGCCCCGGCCACAGCCCCGATCGCGCCGGCCAAGCCGGCTATCGATCTCGGGCCGCACCTGTCCTATTCCATGCAGTGGTTCGCCTTCGGAGTGCTGTTGTTCGTCGGTCTGGGTTATGCCGCCCGGCAGCAGTACCGCATCGACCATGAGGACGAGCATGCGCAGTCAGCGCCAGCACGGGCACGCCGCCGCCCCTCCTCCGAGCAGGAAGAAGATGCGATTCTGGACGCCCAGGGACTCTAGGCGAGCGTCACCAGGTCAAGGTAGTCGTCGTTCCAGAGGTCTTCCACGCCGTCAGGCAGCAGCACTACCCGTTCCGGGTTCAACGCGTCCACAGCGCCCTCGTCGTGACTGACGAGCACCACCGCGCCGGAGTAGTTCCGCAGGGCTCCCAGGATTTCCGCGCGGCTTGCCGGGTCCAGGTTGTTGGTGGGCTCATCGAGCAGCAGCACATTGGCGGATGATGCCACGATCGTTGCAAGGGCGAGGCGGGTCTTCTCGCCGCCCGAGAGGACTCCTGCCGGCTTGTCGACGTCGTCTCCGGAAAACAGGAAGGAACCGAGAATGCCGCGGACCTCTGCGTCCCGCATGTCCGGTGCCGAAGACCGCATGTTCTCGAGGACGGTGCGCTCAGTGTCAAGCGTCTCGTGCTCCTGGGCGTAGTAGCCCACCTTCAGTCCGTGACCGGGGATGATCTCGCCGGTATCCGGCTTGTCAACCCCCGCAAGCATGCGCAACAGGGTGGTTTTGCCCGCACCGTTCAGCCCGAGAATCACCACCTTGGAGCCGCGGTCGATGGCCAGATCGACGTCGGTGAAAATTTCCAGCGAGCCATAGGACTTGCTCAGACCCTCTGCCGTCATCGGCGTGCGGCCGCACGACGCCGGTTCGGGGAAGCGCAGAGCTGCGACGCGGTCCTGTGCGCGTACGTCATCGAGCCCGGAGAGCATCCGCTCAGCCCGCTTTGCCATATTCTGGGCAGCGACCGCCTTGGTTGCCTTGGCGCGCATCTTGTTGGCCTGGTCAATCAGCACCTGGGCCTTCTTTTCGGTGTTGGCCCGTTCCCGCTTGCGCGCCCGCTCATCGGTCTCACGCTGCTGGACGTAGCGCTTCCACCCCATGTTGTACAGGTCGATGGTGGCCCGGTTCGCATCAAGCTGGAACACCTTGTTGACGGTCGCTTCAAGCAGCTCCACATCGTGGCTGATGACAATCAGCCCGCCCTGGTGATTCTTCAGGAATTCCCGCAGCCAGGTAATGGAGTCAGCGTCCAGGTGGTTGGTCGGCTCATCGAGGAGCATGGTTTCAGCGCCGGAGTAAAGGATGCGCGCGAGCTCCACCCGTCGGCGCTGACCGCCCGACAGTGTTTTCAGCGGCTGGTTGAGGATTCGTTCCGGAAGCGCGAGATTCGAGGAGATAGCAGCCGCCTCGGCTTCTGCCGCGTAGCCGCCGTGAGCGAGGAACTCCGTCTCCAGGCGGTCATAGCGAGCCATAGCCTTGTCCCGGACGGTGGTATCTTCACTGGCCATCTGGTCCTGCGTCTCACGCAGCTTCCGGACAACAACGTCCAGGTTGCGGGCAGAGAGGATCCGGTCACGGGCCAACTGCTCCATGTTGGGAGTGCGCGGGTCCTGCGGCAGGTAGCCGATCTCCCCGGTGCGGGTGATGGTGCCGGCGGCCGGCAGACCCTCCCCCGCCAATACCCGGGTCAGCGTTGTCTTGCCGGCGCCGTTTCGCCCGACGAGCCCGATCTTGTCTCCCCGGTCCACCCGGAAGGACACCTGATCCATGAGCAGCCTTGCGCCCGCGCGCAATTCAAGATTCGACACGGTAATCACGGTGGCTGGGCCTTTCCTGTTCCGGCGCTGTAGGCCGGACCTCAATGTTGTAGGAAACCTACAAAAGCGTTTGCTTCTTTCCGCACTAATCTCGGTAAGTAACAGCTCACCGTTGTGTAGATCTCACAGAAAGCGTCACGATGCAACAGACGAATCCGGCTCCGCATTCCACACCCGCCGATACTCCGGCACGGGCTCGTTCTTCCTGGAATGCGACCGATCTCTCGCTGATCGCGGTCTTCGCAGCCGTCGTGGCCGCCAGTGCCATCCTACCCGCTATACCGGTGGGGCAGGTGGGGGTGCCGATCACTTTGCAGACCCTGGCAATCATGGTGACCGGAATTGTGCTCGGGCCGTGGCGGGCGGGCGCAGCCCTCAGCCTGTACGTGGCCGTTGCGCTCGCGGGACTGCCGATCTTCAGCCAGTTCCGAGGCGGTATCGGTGTCCTCTTCGGCCCATCAGCCGGTTACATCATCGCGTTTCCCATTGCAGCCTTCGTGGTCGGCTTCCTCGCACGCATCGTCTTCCGCCGGTTTTCCCGCTACCGGTTCCTTGCACTGTTCGTTGCCTGCACTGTGACGAGCCTGCTCATCACACATCCGTTGGGAATCATCGGCATGATGATCAATGCAAAACTTGACCTCGCCGCTGCCATCGCAGCCGACGTCGTCTTCCTCCCCGGAGATGTCCTGAAGAACCTGGCGGCCGCTGCAATCGGGCTCAGTGTTCTCAAGGCGTTCCCCCGTCTCCAGTCCCGTTCAGCCCGCCGGCGCTGAGCTAGGCAATGATCCAGTTCAGCGAAGCAGCCGTACAGGCAGATCATCCGGTACCACGAACCATCCTGGCACCGCTGAATCTCTCACTGGTAGAAAGCCGCATCAGCATCATCGGCGCAAACGGATCCGGCAAGTCCACCCTGTTGAAACTGATCAATTCACTGGTCCTGCCGACGTCCGGTCAGGTGACGGTCGACGGGCTGGACACCGCGCGCAAAGGCGCGGCGGTCCGGCAAAGCGTGGCTTTCATGTTCACTGACCCGCTGTCCCAACTGGTGATGCCCACCGGTCGTGAAGACGTGGAGCTGTCCCTGCGCCGGCGCTACCGAGACCGCGGGGCGCGGCGCACGGCAGCTGTTGAAGTTCTCGGCCGATTCGGACTCGCGCATCTTGCGGATCAGAGCGTCTACGACCTCTCGGGCGGTGAACGCCAGCTCCTCGCCCTCGCAACCGTCCTTGCGTGTGATCCCAAGGTCCTCGTTGCGGACGAACCGACCACCCTCCTGGACCTCCGTAACTCAGAACGCGTGCGGCGCCTGTTCCGCGGTCTTGACCAGCAGGTCATTTTCACCACCCATTCGCTGGACTTCGCGCTGCAGGCTGAACGCACCCTGGTGGTTGATTCCGGCCGGGTGATATTCGACGGCGTCCCCGCCGACGCCGTCGCCGCCTACCGCGAGCTCAGCCTGCATGATGCGTCCGCTGAAGGGCCGCTGTGAGGGGTCACGCCAGCCTGCTTGGCGCGTATGTGGAGCGCAGATCGATCCTGCATGCCGCTCCCCTGTGGGCCAAGTTCCTGCCGGTGGCTGTGCTGTCGGTGGTGGTCCTGGCACTAAGTTCGCTGGAAGCCACACTGGCCGGTCTGGGCCTGGTTGTCCTGGCCTACCTCGGGGGTGCTCGGCTTGGGTTCCGCGAGCTGCTCCAGCCCCTTCGGAAGATGTGGCTGCTCATCGTCGTCCTTGGAGCGTTCCAGTGGTTCAGCGCGGGACTCCTTCCAGCGTTCCTCGTAGTCGGGAACATCGTGACCTGCGTTCTGGCTGCCCTGCTGATCACGCTGACAACCGAGAGCCAACGCATTCTCGACGGACTGGTTTCACTGGCTCGTCCGCTGCAGCCGCTTGGCGCCGATCCGGAACGCTTTGGGCTGACCGTCGCACTGATGCTGCGCAGCATCCCCTATCTGGTCGGCTCTGCGGAGGATTCCCGCGACGCGGCCCGTGCCCGCGGCCTGGAACGCAATCCACGCGCGCTGATCCTTCCCGTCTTCATCGGTGCGGTGGCCTATGCACAGCAGACCGGAGATGCGCTCGCAGCACGCGGTCTCGCGGAAGCAGATCACGACGGCGGCACTCCCGGTGGAGCATCCCGGTCCGGTTCGTAGGGCTGCTGGGCAGCGGATCCTCCCGCTGCTACTGGAGGCTCACCGTACGGAAAGCGGCGGCTGTCCCTACGCCGCCGGCTGCGCTCACCGCAGCCACCGACCAGCCGCCGTCGTCCCGGGGGCCGCCCGGCATGGCGGCCTGGCGCAGAAGGTTGGCAACAAGCATCGCGCCCGAAGCACCATATGGGTGGCCATAGGCAAGAGCCCCGCCGTGGAGGTTGAGACGTTCAGGGGCAACTCCTAACAGCTGCGCCGAGGCGAGCACCTGCGCCGCGAAGGCCTCGTTGTACTCCCAGGTGGATACAGCGTTCCTGTTCAACTGGATCCCTTCGAGGAGCTTCAGCACCGCGTGCGCGCCGGCGGTTCCAAAGAGGGCAGGTGCCCCTCCGGCAGATGCAGAACCGTGGAATTCAAGCACTGTGTTGAAGCCCGCCGCCCTGGCACGTGCACGGCTCGTCACGACGGCGACTACCGCTCCGTCTGCATCGGCACAGGAATTGCCGGCGGTAACGCTCCCGGCCGCCGTGAATGCCGGTGGGAATCGGGACAGGACCTTCGATGTCATCCCACGACGTGGTGTCTCGTCCGTGTCGCAGCCGGCAATCGGAACTATCTCCGCCGACATTCCATCGAGCGCTGCGGCGGTGCGGGTGTAGCTGCGGAGGGCGTACTGGTCCTGCTCGTCACGTTGGATGCCGAAGGCGGCGGCAACGTTCTCAGCTGCCTGGCCGGCACTCGGATCGCCGTGAGTCTCCGGTGCAAACCGCGCGCGGGAGAAGAAGTCGGGCGCTCCGGGCAGCGAGGTCAACCGGTGCGCGCGCAAGGGAGCGGTGCTGCAGCTTTCCACACCCCCGGCAATGAACCAAGCGCCTGCCTCCGACTCCACGAGCCGGCAGGCCAACGAGATCGCGTCGAGACCGGAAGCGCACTGACGGTCGATCGTGAGGCCGGGTACCTCCACCGGCAGGCCCGCGGCCAGCGCTGCCAACCGCGCTACGTTGCCTCCTCCACCGGCGGCATTGCCGATGATGACGTCCGCCAGGCCACTCTCCGGAAGGCCGGCGTCCCGGTACGCGGCGTGCAGGACGGCTGCGAGCAGATCATGCGCCTCGGTCGACGAGAACACCCCGCGGAGGCGGCCGAACGGTGTGCGGCGGCAGAGGGCAATGACGGCCCGCCTCTCGTCCCGACGGTCCTCAGGCAAGCCGCTCAAGGGCACCGTCCCTTCCTATTACTGACGCCTTCAGCGCGGCGCGATCCGGTTTCCCCGCGGTGGTCAACGGTAGCCGCCCGGTTCGGAGGATCAGTTTCGGCACCTTATCGACGGGCAGCAGCTCCTTCAGCCGGGTGCGAAGGGCCCGGGTGTCGATGACGGCATCCGGGCGCGCCTGGATGACAGCGGCCAGCGCGCAGCCACGGCGTGCGTCCGGAACCCCGAGCACGACGGCGGCCGGATGACCTGCCGTCGCGAGCGCGGCTTCGACCTCGCTCGGATAGACATTGCTTCCCGCGACCACGAGCATGTCGCCGTGCCGACCGGTCAGGTGCAGCGCGCCGTCGTCGTCAATCCAGCCCTGGTCCTGCACCGTGACCCAGCTCCCGTCGCGCCGGAAGGCGCGTCCGTCGTCTCCGAAGAGATAACCTTCGATCGCTGTGTCGGTCTGGACGGAAATGGTACCCACGTTGCCGTGCCGGCCGGAACCGCTGTCCGCGTCGATCCTGATCCGCACCCCTGGGAAGGGACGGCCGACATCGTTCCCGTCAAAGCCGTCCACCCGCCGGGCGGTGACCAGGCTCAGCTCCGACGCGCCGTAGTACTCGAAGACGCGGGCGGCCGGCGCACTGCGCAGGATGATCTGGGTGTCCGCCGCGGAAAGCCGGGCGCCGCCGGATACCACGGTGCGCAGTTCCGGTAGTTCTCCCTCGATTCGGTCCAGAGCCAGCCGCAGTGTGGACGGGACCCCGACGAGATGCTCGATGCGCTCGGACCTTAGGACCTGCGCCGTCAGCGGACCTGTCGCTGCCCTATCCCCGGGTGCCAGTGAGTGGAAGGTCGAACCGGCGTAGAGACACTCGGCGAGGGCGTACAGATTCAGGCTGGCAGCCAGCGGACCCGGTGCACAGACACGCAACCCCGGAGTGACACCGAACCAGTTCACGCTCCGCTCCAGTGAGCGGGACCACGAACCGACAGTTCGTACAAACCCTTTCGGGACTCCGGACGTGCCAGAGGTGAATCCGCAGTAAAAGCGCGCGTCGGCAGCTGCGTCGGCCAGCGAAGACGGGTGCGCGGCCTCCGTCGGATCCGCTGAAGTGATCACGGCGTCCGGATGGAGGGCCTCCAGGATCCTGACCCGAAGATCACTCGGCCAGCGGGGATCAAGGACGGCGGCGCATCTACCCTGTCCAACCACGGCGGTGAAAGCAACGGCGAAATGCACCGGATCGCTGATCTGTAGGGCGATCATTCCTCCTTCAGGCAACTGCAGTGAGGACGCCCGTGCAGCCAGCTCGCCGTAGGTCAGCCGCAGGGACCCGGCGACGACGGCATTCCGCCCGGGTTCGCGGCGTGCCCAGTACAGCAGACGGTCGATGAAGGGCATGGTTGGGGCGTCTCCCTCTTCTGGCAATACCGCAAACGTTAGTACATTGGTGCACACGCTCATCGCTGTCGAACCGCGCGGTCCTGTCACCGGGCAGAACGGATGTGACCGTCATGGCACCGGAAGTCCAGATCCTCCACGGTGACATCACCACCCAGCACGTCGACGCCGTCGTCAATGCAGCGAACTCATCGCTGCTGGGCGGAGGTGGGGTGGACGGTGCCATCCATGCGGCGGCGGGGCCGGAACTGCTCGAAGCGTGCCGTGAAATCCGCGCGAATTCTTTGCCCGGCGGGCTGCCGGTGGGTCAGGCTGTCGCGACGCCGGGATTCAGGCTGCCTGCCCGCTGGATAGTCCATACCGTCGGTCCCAACCGCCATGCGGGCCAGAGTGACCCCGCGCTGCTTGAGTCCTGCTTCCGACAGAGTCTCAAGGTCGCCGACGAGCTGGGCGCACGCTCGGTTGCCTTTCCCGCGATCAGCGCCGGGATCTTTGGTTGGGACCCCGACGCGGTGGCCAGAATTGCGTTCGCGAGGGTTGCTGACTACGACGGCGGTATCCGGCAGATCAGCTTCGTGCTGTTTTCGGAGCGGCTTGTTTCGGTCTTTCGGCACGCTCACACGAACAGTAAAGGCTGACACTGACGCACACAAGGGGAGGCAGCGCTCGCAGCGCTGCCTCCCCTTGTGTGCGGACCGGTGTTCCGGATGGGCTAGATATTGAAGCCCAGTGCCCGCATTTGATCGCGGCCGTCGTCGGTGATCTTTTCGGGCCCCCACGGCGGCATCCACACCCAGTTGAGCCTCCAGTCGTCGACTACCCCATCGAGCGCCTGCCCCACCTGTTCCTCGATCACGTCGGTCAGGGGGCACGCTGCGGTGGTGAGGGTCATGTCGATCAGCAGAGCGCCGTCGTCGGCGTACTTCAAGCCGTACAACAGACCAAGATCGACAATATTCACGCCGAGCTCAGGATCAATGACGTCCTTCAGCGACTCTTCGACATCCTCAAGGGATGTCTGTGCTGCGTTCACATCGCTCATGTCAGGAGCCTCTCTTTGTGTCGGTAGCCGGATCAGGCGCCGGCAGTAGCTGTACCGGCCACGAGGAAGCGGTCATAGCCCTCTTCCTCCAGGCGATCGGCGAGCTCAGGGCCGCCCTCTTCAGCGATTCGGCCGTCGACGAAGACGTGCACAAAGTCAGGCTTGATGTACCGCAGGATGCGTGTGTAGTGGGTGATGAGCAGGGTGCCCATGTTGCCCTTGCTGTGCTCACGGTTGACGCCCTCTGACACCACCTTGAGCGCGTCGACGTCGAGACCTGAGTCGGTCTCGTCCAGGATGGCGAACTTCGGCTTGAACAGTTCGAGCTGAAGGATCTCCACGCGCTTCTTCTCGCCGCCGGAGAAGCCCTCGTTCACGTTGCGCTGAGCGAAGTCGGCATCAATGCGCAGCTGCGACATTGCCTCCTTCACGTCCTTGGTCCAGTGCCGGAGGCTCGGGGCCTGGCCGTCGAGTGCGGTCTTGGCCGTGCGCAGGAAGTTTGTCATGGTGACACCCGGAACCTCGACCGGGTACTGCATAGCGAGGAAGAGTCCGGCGCGGGCCCGCTCATCGACGCTCATCTCCAGGACGTCCTCACCGTCGAGGGTGATCGAGCCGCTGTCCACGGTGTAACGGGGATGACCGGCGATGGTGGATGCGAGGGTCGACTTTCCGGAGCCGTTCGGGCCCATGATGGCGTGGCTCTCGCCGGTGTTGATAGTCAGGCTGACGCCTTTGAGGATGGGCTTGGCGCCCTGTTCCGTCTCGATGCTGACGTGCAGATCCTTGATCTCAAGGGTGGACATCTTTGGGTTCTCCTTTGCATCCTGCAGTGCAGGGTTGCTCAAATGTTCGAAAGTGTTTTGGCTCGTGACAGTTCTAGCCGCGATCGGGGACAGGCGCCGAGTTGGTCACCGTAGTGATGTCGACGTAAACCTCGTCACCGTGGATCTCAAGTGCAAAAACCGGCACAGGCTCGTAGGCGGGAAGCTGGAGCGGCATGCCGCTGCGCAGATCGAACTGGGAACCGTGTCCCCAGCACTCGATCCTG
Source organism: Arthrobacter vasquezii (assembly GCF_029455255.1). Lineage (NCBI taxonomy): Bacteria > Bacillati > Actinomycetota > Actinomycetes > Micrococcales > Micrococcaceae > Arthrobacter > Arthrobacter vasquezii. The sequence continues at coordinate 113,078 of NZ_JAROKN010000002.1, forward strand.
CAGCCCTCGACATCACCCTCGGAAAGGGAAATATCGGCATGGGAGCAAGTGTCGCCGATTGCGTGGATGCCGCCGTCGGAATCTTTGACGATTGCTACGGGGTAATCGTCAATGAGGATCCGCAGCGCCTGCTTGACCTCAATATCATTCACATTGCAGACGAGCTCGCCCTGCGGCCCGGTGCCGTTCTCAGGTGTCCGGGTCATCAGTAGTTCCCTGCAGCCAGCTCGCGCTCCACGGCTTCCGTGAGGCGCTCTTCCAGTACCGGAACCTTGATCTGCTGGATGACCTCGTTGAGGAATCCGCGCACTACCAGACGGCGGGCCGTCTTCTCATCGATCCCGCGGGCCATCAGGTAGAACAAGTGCTCATCGTCGAACCTGCCTGTTGCGCTCGCGTGTCCGGCGCCTTCGATCAGGCCGGTTTCGATCTCGAGGTTCGGTACGGAATCCGAGCGGGTGCCGTCGGTGAGCAACAGGTTCCGGTTGGTCTCGTACGTATCCGTTCCCTCGGCTTCCTTGCGGATCAGCACGTCGCCTACCCAGACAGTGTGCGCGTCCTGTCCCTGCAGGGCACCCTTGTAGGTGACGCGGGACTTGCAGTTCGGTACGGCGTGGTCAACGAGGAGCCGCTGCTCAAGGTGCTGCCCTGCATCGGCGAAGTAGAGGCCGTACATTTCCACCTCGGAGCCGGGAGCGGTGAAGAATGACGACGGCGTGAGCCGCACGAGGTCGCCACCCAGAGTGACGACCACGTGCTTGAAACGGGCGTCCCGGCCGATCTTCGCCTGCTGCGAGGAGGCGTGTACGGCGTCGTCGTCCCATTCCTGGACACTTACCACCGTGAGCTGCGCGCCGTCTCCGACCACAATCTCGATGTTCTGCGCCAGAGTGGTCTTGCCATGGTGGTCGAGCACCACGACAGCCTTGGAGAACTTCCCTGCAGAAATGATGAGGTGCTGTGCAGCGGGAGCCTCATCGGTGCCGTTGATCGAGATGGTGACGTCGCAGTCGGCTTCCGTCTCATCGGGGATGGTCACGACGGTTGCCTGCGTAACCGCCTCCCACGCGGCCGCGGCAACCCTGTCCTCAGGAATCGCTGCGGAACCGAAGCGGGAATCCGTGCGCTCGACGGTTTCCACCAGGATGTTCGATGCACCGGACACGGTAACCTCGGGCCCACTGCCTGTCAGGGCATCGGTATGCAGACCGCGGAGGCGCTTGATCGGCGTGAACCGCCAGTCCTCTTCGCGGCCGGTCAGTGGTGGGAAGTCGGCAAGCTTGTAAGATTTGAGCCGCTCGCCTCGAGATGCTTCCGGCACAACAGGGTCATCCCCGTGGCTGTGCTTCTTCAACCCGTGCTGCTCGGCGCCGGTGTTCGTCGGGGAAAGGTTTTCGCCTTCCTCGGTGAAGCCGTCAATGGCAATTTTCTCCGGGCTCGACGGTGATCCGATACGGGCCTTCTCGTCAGTCAGTTCGGGGGTCAACTGGGTGGTTTCAGCCATTAACCTACGGCTCCTTCCATCTGGAGTTCGATCAAGCGGTTCAGTTCGAGCGCGTACTCCATGGGGAGTTCACGTGCAATGGGTTCAATGAATCCGCGCACGATCATCGCCATGGCCTCGTCCTCGGGCATCCCTCGGGACATAAGGTAGAACAACTGCTCTTCGCTCACTCGCGAGACCGTGGCTTCGTGGCCCATGGTGACATCGTCTTCACGGATGTCCACGTACGGGTAGGTGTCTGAGCGGGAGATGGTGTCAACCAGCAGGGCATCACAGCGTACGGTGTTGGCCGAGTGAGTTGCGCCCTCCCGGACCTGCACCAGACCGCGGTATGCGGCACGCCCGCCGCTGCGGGCGACCGACTTCGAGATGATCGAAGACTTCGTATTCGGCGCAATGTGGACCATCTTGGATCCGGTGTCCTGGTGCTGGCCCTCGCCGGCGAATGCGATCGACAGCGTCTCGCCCTTGGCATGCTCCCCGACCAGGTAGACAGCCGGATACTTCATGGTGACCTTGGAGCCGATGTTTCCGTCGATCCACTCCATGGTGGCGCCTTCATGCGCGATGGCCCGCTTGGTTACCAGGTTGTAGACGTTGTTGGACCAGTTCTGGATTGTGGTGTAGCGAACGCGTGCATTCTTCTTGACCACAATTTCGACGACGGCGGAGTGCAGCGAGTCTGACGTGTAGATGGGTGCCGTGCAGCCTTCGATGTAATGCACGTAGGAGCCTTCGTCAGCGATAATCAGTGTCCGCTCGAACTGACCCATGTTCTCCGTGTTGATGCGGAAGTAGGCTTGCAGCGGAATCTCAACGTGGACACCGGGCGGTACGTAGACAAAAGAGCCTCCGGACCAGACAGCGGTGTTCAGTGAAGCAAACTTGTTGTCACCGACCGGAATGATCGAACCGAAATACTCCTCGAAGAACTCAGGGTGCTCCCGCAGCGCGGTGTCGGTGTCCATGAAGATGACGCCCTGGCGCTCGAGTTCCTCATTGATCTGGTGGTAGACAACTTCGGATTCGTACTGCGCGGCGACGCCGGAAACCAAGCGATTACGCTCAGCCTCAGGGATGCCGAGCTTTTCGTAGGTGTTCTTGATGTCGTCGGGAAGGTCTTCCCAACTACCGGCCTGCTTTTCGGTGGACCGCACAAAGTACTTGATGTTGTCGAAGTCGATGCCCGACAGGTCCGCGCCCCAGTTGGGCATCGGCTTGCGGTCGAAGTACTTCAAGCCCTTCAGCCGGAGATCGAGCATCCACTCGGGCTCGTTCTTCTTGGCGGAGATGTCGCGGACAACCTCTTCGCTCAGGCCGCGACGGGCGTTGGCGCCGACGTCGTTCTTGTCGGACCAGCCATACTCGTAGGTACCGATGCCTTCGAGCTCCGGATTTCTCTCGAGGATGTCGCTGAGTACTCCTGCGGGCACGGCCTCGGGAACCAATGCCTTCTGATCTGTCTGATCCGTCATCACGGCCTTCCTTGCTGATGGTTGGAGACGTTTGTTACGTATGGGTGCGGCGCCGGGGCGTCGCTTTCGGGTGATTGGCGGGCAGTTTCACCGGCGCGCGCGATGCGGCCGATCGGTATGTGTGTTGTGCAGACGTGGCCGCCGGCTGCGAGAGTGGACAGCCTGCGAACGTCCACGCCGAGCAGCCGGGCGAAAACATCGGTTTCCTGTTCACAGAAATCGGGGAAGTCAGCCGCGAGTTCCTGAATGGGACAATGTCCCTGGCAGAGCTGCACGCTCAGCATCGCCGCATGGGGTGCGTTTCGGCCGATTTCCCGTGTGGAGCCGACGAATCCGTCAAGGCTCAGTGCTTCGGCAAGCGCTGCAGCCTTGTCTTCGAGGCGGTCCCCCGCGGACTCAATGACCGGCCGGTACCGCTCCTCCATGTCGGCGAACCTGCCCGCTGCAAATTGGCGGACGGCGTCAGGCCCCGCGATCTCCCGTAGCTGACCTAGCGCTGCCTGCGCGATGTGCAGATAATCGTTGCCCAGCCGTGTCTGGCCCCGCTGGCTGAGGACATAGCGGCGCGCGGGACGGCCTGCACCCGCGGAAGGACTGCCGATGACTTTGACCTCGATCAGGCCGTCACGGGACAGCGCGTCAAGATGGCGCCGGACCGCCGCCGGCGTGAAACCCAGCCGGTCGCCGAGTTCAGCCGCGCTCACCGGACCGTGCTCAAGAACTGCGGAAAGCACTTTATCCCTGGTCCGCTCATCGACGGCGCGGCGGGAATCGGCATCGTCAACTCCACCGAAAACGCTATCTCCCTTGGTACGGCCCGGGACAACGGAATGTGACATTGGGGCCTCCTTAGGGTGCATTGGGAAGTAGGCTTGGAGCTCAAATTGAGCGGAACGAGCCAATTAAGACAACATAACCATGTCCTAATCTATTCCAGAAGCCCACCCGCTTCCAGTAAGGCGAGGCTACCCATCCGGTGTGCCGACAGAGCCATCGTGAGACAGCTACTACGTGGCGTAGAATTATCCGGTGTCTTCCTCCCATCCCGCCGTCGAAGTCAGCGGGCTCGTCAAGGACTTCGGCCCAGTCTCATCCCTCGACGGCAAGATGATCCGCGTGCTCGACGGCGTCAGTCTCCGCGCTGACATGGGCAGCGTCACCGCATTGCTGGGCGCCAACGGAGCGGGCAAGACCACCACGCTCGAGTGCGCGCAGGGCCTGCAGAAGACCAGCGGCGGCAGCGTGCGCCTCCTTGGCGAAGATCCGTGGCGCGCGGGCGCCCCACTTCGCAGCCGCGTCGGCATCATGCTGCAGGAGGGCGGGCTGCCTCCGGCAGTCCGGCCACTGCCCCTGCTGCACCACGTAGCCGGCATGTATGCCTCACCCCTCAATGTCGAGCAGCTGGCAGCCCGGCTTGGAATCGACTCATTCGCACGGACCTCGGTGAGGCGGCTCTCGGGAGGCCAGAAGCAGCGCCTTGCCCTTGCGTGTGCCCTCGTGGGTAATCCTGAAGTGCTCTTCCTCGATGAGCCAAGTGCAGGACTTGATCCGCAGTCACGCAATATCGTCTTCGAGTTGATTACGGAGCTTCGGGACGAAGGCCTTGCGATCATTCTGACCACTCACCTGCTCGACGACGCCCAACGGCTCGCGGATTACGTCTACATCATTGACCAGGGCAGGACGGTCAGACAGGGAACAGTGGCCGAACTGACCGCCCATACCGCGGATGCCGCCCGGGAGCTTCGGTTTGAAGCGCAGATCGGCCTCACACTGCCCGCCGACCGCCTGGTCCATCTCGATGTCTCTGAGCCCTCGCCCGGCAAATACTGCGTGAACGGCGCACTAACACCAGAGGACCTGGCAGTCATCGCTGCCTGGTGGGCAGAGAACGGCATCCTGCCGGCCTCGATCTCCCTGACCTCCCGCTCGTTGGAGGACGTCTTCCTCGATGTCTCCGGACGGAGTATCCGATGAGCGCTTCCCCGCTGCCCGTGCGGGTCCTGCAGCATGGCAGGTATGAGACGATCGCCATGCTTCGCAATGGGGAACAGCTCGTTCTGGCCATCGTGCTCCCCCTGCTTGCACTGAGCGCCATTGCCTTCACCCCCTTCTTCGATGTTCTCGGCGTGCCGCGGCTCGAGGCAGGGACCCCGGGTGTGATTGCGCTGTGCGTACTTTCCACGGCATTCACCGGACAAGGGATCGCAACCGGGTTCGACCGCCGTTACGGTGTGCTTCGCTTCCTTTCGACCACCCCGCTCGGCCGCAGTGGGCTGATTTTGGGGAAGGTCCTCGCGGTGGGTGCGGTTCTCGCTATCCAAATCACAGTCATCGGCACGATGGCGGTTCTGCTTGGTTGGCAGCCCCCGCTCAGCGGGATTCTTCCGGCACTTGCCATGCTGGTGCCGGGAATCGCGGCCTTCACTGCTCTGGGGCTCCTGATAGCCGGAACCCTCCGGCCCGAGGCAACCCTTGCTGTGACCAATCTGGCGTGGGTTCTGCTGGCAGCCGTCGGCGGTACTGTCATCCCCCGCAGCAGCATGCCCGAGGTCATCCAGCCCGTCGTTGCGCTGCTGCCCTCAGCCGCACTGGGCGACGGGCTGCGCACTGCCCTTACCTCCGGCACATTCGATGCCTTGTCCTTCGCACTGCTGTGCGGCTGGGCCGCCGTCGTGGGCCTGGCCGCCGTCCGCTGGTTCAAATGGAGTTAGGAACATGACTCAAATCTCCCCTGCCCGTCTGGTCGAGCGCCTACCCCGGACAGTCACACCGTCGGTTCGCGCGCTGGCGCTTGCCTCGCTTGTCTCCCAGATCCTGATCGTCGTCACAGGTGGTGCAGTGCGGCTCACCGCATCCGGCCTGGGTTGTCCTGAATGGCCGCTGTGCACTGCTGACTCCATGGTCACCACCCCGGAAATGGGCGTACACGGCATCATCGAATTCGGGAATCGCCTGCTCACCTTCGTCCTCACCGCGATCGCGATCGCCATGCTCGTGGTCCTGTGGAACATGCGAAAGACCCGGCGGGACCTTTTTGTGCCCGCCGTTGTTCTTTTCGCGGGGATCCCCGCGCAGGCTGTGGTGGGTGGGATCACGGTCCTGACTCAGCTCAACCCGTGGGTGGTTGGCTGGCACTTCATCATCTCGATGGTCCTGATTACGGTGGCCACGGTGCTGGTGAACCGCACACGGCTTTCCCCCGCTGAGGCGGAAGCTGACAACACTCCGCGTGCCACACCGCTGCTTCGACAGCTCCTCGCCGCCGCGGGGGTACTGGTGACCGCCGCGGTGCTGCTCGGTGTGGTGGTCACCGGATCGGGGCCCCACGCAGGAGACGCGGGTGCGGCGCGGAACAACCTCAACCCGGATCTGATGACCCGCATCCATGCCGCCCCGGTCTACCTGCTCGTATTGACGGTACTCGTGCTGGTCTTCGCTGCGTACCGGCTCCGGGTTGCGCAGCGCCTGCGCTTCGCCCTGGTTCTTCTGACCGTCGTCGTCTTTGCGCAGGGCGCTGTTGGCTACCTGCAGCATTTCCTCCACCTGCCGGTGGCCCTGGTTGCGCTGCACATGCTGGGAGCTTCCGTGCTCACGGCGGCGATGGCGCACGCCATCTACATCGGATATTCCCGCCGGCGGGTAGAAGCTGCTACCGGCGCCGACTAGCGTCAGCCCTGCACGCCGTCCTCGACGTCGTCGAACGCCTCAGCCAGCCGCGCCAGGTCGCGCTGCTCGCTTCCGGCGATCGGAAGGAGCGGCCGTCGCGGATCTCCGGCGTCCACCCCGCACGCCCTGCCCAGGGCATGCAGACCGCTGAGCTTCCGCAGGCGGTGGACGGCCTGGACCACCGGCACCAGTCGGGACCGTTCCGCGGACACCCTCGCCGGATCACCTTTCAGCACCGCGGCGCGGAACGCCAGGTAGCTGGCAGGCAAGAGCGCTGCGAGGCCCGTGTGCCAGGCGTCCGCGGTCACCTCGCCGGTCGCTATAAGTGGGTCGCCGCTGGCGCCATGACTGATCCGCCGGTTGAGCGCTCCCCGCAACCGTGCCGCGCGATCGGCGAATTCTGCGGGAGTAGCAGCCGTGTCCTTGAAAGCGACCAGGGAGGGCACGTGCTCAAGCCGACCCACCAGTTCCACGTCGATGGAGAACTGGGTGGTGGACGGATTGTTGTACAGGCAGATGGGCAGAGTAGTTGCAGAGGCTACTTCCTCCACCAGCGCAATGAGCTCGTCGTCGGTCAGCGGCAGGTAGGACACAGGTGAGAGAACCACCCCGTCCGCCCCCAGCCGTTCCGCGGCCCGTGCTCCTGCAACTACCTCCCGGGTAGCGACTGCGCTGATACCCACCGCCAGCGGAACGCGGCCTGCGGCGGCGTCCACCGCGCAGGAAATGACCCGCTTCCGTTCATCACCGTCAAGATAGGCAAAGCTGCCGGAGGACCCGAGCACCGTGACGGAATCGACCCCCGACCGGGCCAGACGATCCACAAGGAGCGAAAGTTCGGCTGAGTTCACCGCGCTGTCCGCAGTGAAAGGCGTCAGGGGGTAGGCAACGACTCCGGTGAAGACCATTCCACCATCCTAGGTGGAGAGCGCTGCTGCCTAGCTCGCGAAGATTGCAGTCCCGACGAAGGGATCAATAGCGAGAGCCAGAAACAGCACGGTGAGGTAGCTGATTGATCCGTGGAAGACCTTCATCGCCGTCTTGCCCGTGGCTGTCCCCGCTTGGGCCGAGGCGTGCAGTTTATGGGACTCCAGAATGAACCAGCCGCCGCTGAGAACTGCCGCGACGGCGTAAACCCAACCTGCCCCGCCCACGGGAACAAGAAGGAGCGAGCAAATCACCGTGGCCCAGGCATAGAGAACGACCTGAACGGAGACAACTCCAGCGCCCGCAATGGCACCAAGCATGGGCACGTTCGCTGCATTGTAGTCATCGCTGTACTTCATGGACAGCGGCCAATAGTGCGGCGGCGTCCATAGAAATATCACCAGGAAGAGCACAACCGCCGGCCATTCCACCGTTCCTGTCACTGCAGCCCATGCAATCAGCACCGGCATGCAGCCTGCTGCCCCGCCCCACACGATGTTTTGCGCTGTCCGACGTTTCAGGATGAGCGTGTAGATGACGACATAGAAGAAGATTGCGCCCACTCCGAGCCAGGCAGCGAGAGGGTTGGTGCCTACCCACAGGATGGCGACCGATGCGATGCCCAGGGCCCACGCGAAAATCAGCGCTTCCCGCGGTGTCACTTCTCCGGTCACCAATGGTCTGTTGACCGTTCGGTTCATCACCTTGTCGATATCACGGTCGAGATAGCAGTTGAAAGCACCCGCGCTTCCGGCAGCAAAGGCACCGCCGACCATGGTGGCTATGACCAGGCCGAGCGACGGAAATCCGCCCTGGGCGAAGATCATGGTGGGAAGGGTGGTGACCAGCAGCAGTTCAATGACCCGCGGTTTGGTCAGTGCCAGATACGCGCGAAGCTTGCGGGATACGCCGCTGCCTGCCTGATTCACGCTGGGCGCAACTGCCACCTGATCGAAATTCACGGGAGGATGCTCTGCTTCTGAATTGAGGATAAAGTCCACCGCCATCATACCCGGTCCATACGAGTTTTTTACAGCTCGTAGAAAAGAGGGAGGCCGGAGCGGGCGGGATCCCAGCGCCGTCGTTCGTGTCTTTGTGTGACCCTTCACAAAAGTCCGGGCCACGCGCATTCGGAATCGAAAGCGCTAAGCTGGCCTGTATCGCCTGGATCACTCCCGCACGCCGGGACACACAAGGAATGGCCCGAGGAGTTTTTTTACTCGGCAGATGTGTCAGCAGCACCCAGCGTGCGGGGATTTCCGGTGTGGTCGAAACGCAGCAGTATTCAAGTTTTCAACGGTGAACGGCCGGCTGGCCGCGGGGACTTTCGCTTCCGTGGCGCAGTCCCACTCGGCGCCGCGGCGCTGGCCGTGACGTAAAGAGAGGGGCCCGGTGAACGTGCCACAGCTGGAAAAGCAGGACCTGGACTGGAACGAACTGGATGAGCGTGCGGTAGACGCAATCCGTGTACTCGCGGCGGATGCGGTAGAGAAGGTGGGGAACGGGCACCCGGGAACGGCGATGAGCCTCGCCCCGGCGGCCTACCTCCTCTTCCAGAAATTCATGCGCCATGATCCTACCGACCCGGAGTGGACCGGCCGTGACCGCTTCGTACTCTCCCCCGGGCACACCTCGCTGACCCTCTACATTCAGCTTTTCCTCTCCGGCTACGGCCTCGAACTCGAGGACCTGAAGGCGCTGCGGACCTGGGGCTCCAAGACCCCGGGCCACCCCGAGTACCGCCACACCGCGGGCGTCGAGATCACCACTGGCCCGCTCGGCCAGGGCCTCGCCTCCTCCGTCGGTTTCGCTTACGCCCAGCGCCGCATGCGCGGCCTCCTTGACCCGGAAGCGCCGCAGGGTGAGAGCCCGTTCGACCACACCATCTGGGTCATCGCTTCCGACGGCGACCTGCAGGAAGGCGTTACCTCCGAGGCGTCTTCCCTCGCCGGTCACCAGGAACTGGGTAACCTCGTGATGATCTACGACGAGAACCACATCTCCATCGAGGACGACACAGATATCGCCTTCACCGAGGATGTCCTCGGCCGCTACGCTGCCTACGGCTGGCACACCCAGCGGGTGGACTGGACCAAAACCGGTGAATACGTGGAGGACATCGCCGAGCTCTACAGTGCCCTGAAGGCCGCGAAGGCAGAGACCTCCCGCCCCTCCATCATTTCCCTCCGCACCATCATCGGCTGGCCTGCTCCCAACAAGCAGAACACGGGCAAGATCCACGGTTCAGCGCTCGGCAAGGACGAGGTTGCGGCGCTGAAGTCCACCCTGGGACTCGATCCGGAACAGCATTTCCAGGTCGACGACGAAGTCCTGGCTCACGCCCGGAAGGTTGTGGACCGCGGCCAGGAAGCCCGCAGGAGCTGGGAAGACACGTTCAGTGCCTGGAAGTCCGCCAATCCAGACAGCGCCGCGCTGCTCGACCGCATCTCCGCCCGCGAACTTCCCGACGGCTGGGAGTCGAGCCTTCCTGAGTTCGAGGCCGGCAAGGATATGTCCACCCGTGCCGCTTCCGGCAAGGTACTCAGTGCAATCGGTCCAGTGCTGCCGGAACTCTGGGGCGGTTCAGCAGACCTGGCGGAATCCAACAACACCACAATCGAGGGATCTCCATCCTTCGTGCCTGTCAGCAAGCAGACTGATGCCTGGTCCGGAAACCCCTACGGCAGGGTTCTGCACTTCGGTATCCGCGAACATGCTGCCGCCGCCATAGTAAACGGCATTGTCATGCACAGCAGCACGCGGGCATTCTCGGGCACCTTCCTGATCTTCAGCGACTATCAGCGGCCGGCCATCCGACTCGGCGCGCTCATGGGAGTGCCTGCGATTTATGTGTGGACCCACGACTCCATCGGGCTCGGTGAAGATGGGCCAACCCACCAGCCCGTCGAGCAGCTTGCGTCGCTCCGCGCGATTCCGGGTCTGGACGTTGTCCGCCCGGGCGACGCGAATGAGGTCGCGGTTGCGTGGCGCACCATCCTCGAGAACACCTCGAACCCTGCCGGTATCGTTCTCACCCGACAGAACATCCCCACCTGGGAGCGCGGCGCCGGTGAAGCGGATGGAGACACCTTTGCCTCGGCTGAAGGCGTCGCCAGAGGTGCTTATGTCCTTGCCGAAGCGCCCAACGGTGACCCGGACGTCATCCTGATCGCTACCGGGTCCGAAGTCCAACTTGCCGTCGAGGCCCGCTCGGAGCTGCAGAAGGACGGCATCGCCGCGCGCGTCGTCTCCCTGCCCTGCCTCGAATGGTTCAACAAGCAGGATGAGTCATACCGCGAGTCAGTTCTGCCCTCGGGCATCCGGGCCCGCGTATCAGTAGAGGCCGGAATTGCCCAGGGTTGGCGGGAGCTCGTCGGCGATGCCGGCCGCTCCGTCTCGCTTGAGCACTTCGGTGCCTCAGCCGATTACAAGACCCTGTTCCGCGAGTTCGGAATTACCTCCGAAGCCGTGGTCGAGGCTGCCCGCGATTCGATCGCTGCCGCCGGGACACGCAGTGCTCCGGACGGGACGGCGGCAGCAGCCGGCGCCCCTGCTTCGACAACCGGCGATCACCTCTAGCACTGCGTCACAGACAGCACAATCCACCCTGGATCAAGGAGAAAACGCAATGACTCCCACCCCTACCGCCGCACTTTCCGAAGCCGGCGTGTCCATCTGGCTGGATGACCTCTCCCGTGAGCGGATCACCACTGGAACCCTGAAGGCGCTTATCGCTGACCGCGACGTCGTCGGGGTCACTACCAACCCGAGCATCTTCGCCGCAGCGCTTAAGAACGGCGAGTCCTACTCAGCGCAGGTCAAGCAGCTTGCTGCATCTGGCGCGGACGTCGACACTGCCGTCTTCGAAATCACCACTACCGATGTAGCCCAGGCGTGCGACATCTTTGCCCCGGTCGCTGAGAAGACGGGCGGAGTCGACGGACGCGTGTCCATCGAAGTTGATCCCCGGCTTGCCCGCGATACGGCGGGCACCATCGCCGAGGCCCGGCACCTGTTCGATGCGGTGGGCCGCAGCAACGTCCACATCAAGATCCCCGCCACCGTTGAAGGCCTCGAAGCGATCACGGCAACCCTCGCAGCCGGAATCAGCGTCAATGTGACCCTGATCTTCTCGCTTGAGCGCTACCGCGAAGTCATCAACGCCTTCATGCTGGGCCTTGAGCAGGCGAAGGACAACGGGCATGATCTCTCCACCATCCATTCGGTGGCTTCCTTCTTCGTTTCGCGCGTGGATGCAGAGATCGACAAGCGCCTCGACGCCATGGGAACCGATGAAGCAGCGGCGCTGCGCGGCCAGGCCGGGCTTGCCAACGCCCGTCTCGCCTACCAGGTCTATGAAGAAGCCTTCAGTTCCGAGCGCTGGAAGGTCCTCGCAACAGCCGGTGCCCACCCGCAGCGCCCGCTCTGGGCCTCGACCGGCGTCAAGGATCCCGCGTACCCGGACACGCTGTACGTCACGGGTCTCGTCGCCGCCGGCGTTGTGAACACCATGCCGGAGAAGACCCTCGAAGCCACTGCAGACCACGGTGAGATCGCGGGCGACACCGTCACCGGCACCTATGCGGAGTCCAACGACATCCTGGACCGGCTCGAGAACATCGGAATCTCCTACAAGGAAATCGTCCACCTGCTTGAGGAAGAGGGTCTGGACAAGTTCGTGGCCAGCTGGGGCGAACTCCTCGAAACAGTCACTACCGCGCTCGAATCTGCGAAGGGCTGATCACTCATGGCTACCCTCTTTGTCAACGCATCCGGGGCCGCCGCTGAAGCGATCGAGCGGGCCATGCCCGAACTCGTGCAGGAGAAGGTCGCTTCGCGGATCATGGCCAAGGACTCCACCCTGTGGGGACCTGAGTCTGAGTCTGAGGCATCGGTCCGTTTGGGCTGGGTTGACCTGATCGATGCCTCTCGCGCCCTCCTGCCGGAGATCAAGCAGCTGCGCAGCGATCTCGCAAACGAGGGCGTGAACCACATTGTGCTCTGCGGCATGGGTGGCTCGTCGCTTGCGCCTGAGGTCATTACCCGGTCCGCCGGGGTTGAGCTGACTGTTCTCGACTCAACCGATCCTGCACAGGTTCGCGGGGCACTGGCCGAGCGCATCGGGACCACCGCCATTGTGGTGTCCTCGAAGTCGGGTTCAACGGTAGAAACCGACTCCCAGCGCCGGGTCTTTGAGCAGGCCTTCACTGATGCCGGAGTAGACGCCAAGAGCCGGATCATCATCGTCACTGATCCCGGCTCACCACTGGATGAATCCGCCCGGGCTGCCGGCTACCGCGCCGTTTTCAACGCTGATCCGACGGTGGGAGGCCGATATTCCGCCCTCACCGCGTTCGGCCTCGTGCCCTCAGGCCTCGCGGGGGCGGATGTGGCCACCTTGCTTGATGACGCGGAATCCATCGGTGAATTCCTGTTCGATGACGACGCCGGCAACGTCGGTTTGCGCCTCGGCGCAGTTCTCGGCGGTACCCTACCGCTACGCGACAAGATCGTGTTCGTTGACGAAGGGTCCGGAATCATCGGCCTCGGCGACTGGGTCGAACAGCTCATTGCCGAATCAACCGGCAAGCTGGGAACAGGAGTCCTTCCCGTTGTTGCAGAACAGGGCGCTCCTGAATTGTCCTCGGGTGCACCGGACGTACTGGCAGTCCATCTGGTCTCTCCCGACTCCAACACCGAGCCGGCCGGGAACGCCATCGCCGTCGGAGGCAGCCTCGGCAGCCAGCTCCTGGCATGGGAATTCGCAACCGCCGTCGCCGGCAGGCTTCTGGGTATCAACCCATTCGATCAGCCGGATGTGGAGGCGGCCAAGCAGGCCGCCCGCGGACTGCTGGACGAGCGGCCCGGGGCCGCAGCCCCGAACTTCGTGGACGGAGCTGTCGAGGTTCGCGGCAGCCGAAGCCTGCTCGGCTCGGCAGCTACGCTCGGTGAAGCGCTCGAGGCATTGATCGGATCGCTGGAGCCGAACGGCTACCTTGCGGTACAGGCGTATCTCGACCGCATCGCTGAGGCTCCGCTGGCCAGGATCCGACCGGCCCTGGCGCGGGCAACCGGCCGTCCGGTGACGTTCGGTTGGGGGCCCCGCTTCCTGCACTCCACCGGGCAGTTCCACAAGGGCGGAACACCGGTGGGCGCGTACCTCCAGATAACCGGAGCTACTACAGAGGACCTGGTAATTCCCGAACGGCCCTTCAGCTTCGGTGAGTTGATCGCTGCCCAGGCCGCAGGAGACGCAAAGGTTCTCGAAGATGCGCACCGTCCGGTCCTGCGCCTCCACCTGTCAGACCGCCCTGCGGGCATCCGGCAGCTTCACGACGTCATTGATCACCTGGCCGCCCGATCAGCTGAAAACGGAAACGGGTAGATGCCTGATAACAGCACCAAGTTCAGAAATCCACTGCGGGACCCACGGGACCGACGCCTCAACCGGATCGCTGGACCGTCGTCGCTGGTCCTGTTTGGCGTGACAGGTGACCTTGCGCGCAAAAAACTGATGCCGGCTGTCTATGACCTCGCGAACCGCGGACTGCTGCCTCCGAGTTTCGCGCTGGTGGGGTTCGGACGCCGGGACTGGAGTGATGAGGACTTCGCCCAGGAGGTTCTGACGTCGGTGAAGCAGTACGCCCGAACCCCCTTTGACGAGTCGGTGTGGGAACAGCTTTCAGCCGGCATCCGGTTTGTTCAGGGAAACTTCGACGACGACGACGCCTTCATAGAGCTCAAGAAGACCGTCGAGGACCTCGACTCAACGCGCGGAACCCGGGGTAATCACGCGTTTTACCTCTCCATTCCGCCCAAGGCGTTCGAGCTGGTGTGCCAGAAGCTGTCCGAGCATGGCCTCGCTCAGCCGGAGGAAGGCAAATGGCGCCGGGTGGTTATTGAGAAGCCGTTCGGCCACAACCTGGAATCCGCCCGTGAGCTGAACGCGATCGTTGAGCAGGTCTTTCCTCCCGATGCGGTTTTCCGGATTGACCACTACCTTGGCAAGGAAACCGTCCAGAACATCCTCGCTCTCCGTTTCGCCAACCAGCTCTTCGAGCCGCTCTGGAACGCCAACTACGTTGACCACGTCCAGATCACCATGGCGGAGGACATCGGCATCGGCGGCAGGGCCGGCTACTACGACGGTGTCGGAGCTGCGCGCGACGTCATCCAGAACCATCTGCTCCAGCTGTTGGCCCTGACAGCTATGGAGGAACCGATCTCATTCAACGCGGAGGATTTACGCGCTGAGAAGGAAAAAGTTCTTGCCGCCGTCAAATTGCCTGACGATCTGTCCACCCACTCTGCCAGGGGACAGTACGACGGCGGCTGGCAGGGAGGCGAACTGGTGAACGCCTTCCTGGACGAGGACGGTATTCCAGCCGATTCCACGACGGAAACCTACGCGGCAATCCGGTTGGACATCAATACCCGGCGCTGGAGCGGTGTACCGTTCTACCTCCGCGCCGGAAAACGCTTGGGCCGCAGGGTCACGGAGATTGCCGTCGTCTTCAAGCGTGCACCGAATCTTCTGTTCCGCGATCACGGGGAGGGAGATTTCGGACAAAATGCCGTAGTCATTCGCGTCCAGCCGGACGAGGGCGCCACTATCCGTTTCGGTTCGAAGGTTCCCGGAACGCAGATGGAGGTGCGCGACGTAACCATGGACTTCGGTTACGGCCACTCCTTCACCGAATCCAGTCCGGAAGCTTACGAACGCCTGATCCTCGACGTGCTGCTCGGAGAACCGCCGCTGTTCCCGCGCCACCAGGAGGTGGAACTGTCGTGGAAGATACTCGATCCGTTCGAAGAGTACTGGTCAACCCTCCCCTCAGCACCCGAGAAATACGTTCCCGGCAGCTGGGGTCCGGACTCCGCTGATGAATTGCTGGCCCGTGATGGAAGGACCTGGAGGCGGCCATGATCGTCGATCTACCTGATACAACAACCTCCAAGGTTTCAAAGGAAATCATGACCATGCGGGACAAGGGCGGCGTTGTCGCCCTTGGCAGGGTGCTGACGCTGGTGGTCATCACCCGTTCCGGCCACGAGGAAGAAGCGATCCTCGCTGCAAATGAAGCCAGCAGGGAACATCCTTGCCGCATCATCGTTCTGGCCGAGGGAACCGACTCCGCCCAGACTCGGCTCGACGCGCAGATCCGGGTCGGCGGCGACGCCGGCGCGTCCGAGGTGATCGTCCTGCGCGGTTACGGAGAGCTGGCAGGAGAAAGCGAGTCTCTCGTTTCGGCGCTTCTGCTCCCTGACGCCCCGATCGTCGCCTGGTGGCCGCATGGTGTTCCCGAAGCAGCCGCTCAAACCTCAATCGGCAGCATCGCGCACCGTCGCATTACCGATTCAGCAAACGAGCCCGATCCGACGGCGGCGTTGTTCAACATCCGCCGGACGTATCAGGCTGGAGATACCGACTTGGCCTGGACGAGGCTGACGAATTGGCGGATCCAGCTCGCCGCCGTTCTTGAGCAACTCGATGGATCGCCCATCACCGCAGTTACCGTGGAAGGGGCTTCCGACTCCCCCAGTACGGTACTGCTTGCGGCGTGGCTGACCCTGGCACTCGACACACCGGTCTCTATCGAGGCCGGAGAGCCTGGAACCGGCCTGCATCGGGTAGTGCTGTCCCGCGCCGCAGGCGATGTCGAGCTCAATCGTCCGCGGCGATCCGTCGCGGAGTTGCACCAGCCGGACCAACCCGTACAGCGAATTTCCCTCCCCCGTCGCAGCCTGCAAGACTGTCTCGCGGAAGAGTTGCGGCGGCTTGACCCTGATGACGTGTTCGGCGAAGTCATCACCGATGGGCTCGCACGGACCAATTTGAGGAGCGTACGGACCAGTGAAAACTGAACCTAAAGTCAGTATCCACCCTGACGCGGGATTGTTGGCGGCGTCAGTAGCGGCGCGTCTCGTTACACGGCTCGTGGATATTCAAAACGAGCGTGGAACCGCCACTGTGGTCCTCACCGGCGGGACACTCGGAATTGGCGCGCTCCGCGCTGTGGCCGAGTCTCCTGCCCTGTCGGCAGTGGACTGGTCCACTGTGGATTTCTGGTGGGGGGATGAGCGCTTCCTTCCGGCCGGCCACCAGGACCGCAATGTTGTTCAGGCCAGGACGGCTCTTCTGGACCAGATCGGCGTCTCCGCCGAGCGTGTGCATGAATTCGGTGCATCCGACTCCTTCAGCACCGAGGACGAGGCAGCTGCCGATTACGCCTCCCGCCTACAGCAAGCTGCGGACAAGGAAGCAACAGCAGGCACGCCCCTCGCGGACCCGCGTCTGCCGAAATTCGACATACTGCTGCTCGGCGTCGGACCCGACGCGCATATTGCCTCGCTGTTCCCCGAGATGGCGGGAATACGTACCAAGGGCCAAACCGTGGTGGGCGTTCGGGATGCACCGAAGCCCCCACCCGAACGGGTGAGCCTCACGCTAGAAGCCATCAACTCGGCTGAGGAAGTCTGGCTGGGAGTTGCCGGTCAGGACAAGGCTGGTGCAGTAGGGCTCGCACTTGCCGGTGCCGGCGCTGTCCAGGTTCCTGCTGCGGGCGCGCGCGGACGGCGGAAAACCCTGTGGCTGATCGATCAGGAAGCTGCAAGCCAGCTTCCTGGGCGCCTGATCGACGCCGGCGAGTCTGACGCCGGCTAGACGGAATGGCGCTGGCGTAACTGCGCCAGCGCATTCTCCAACACCTTTTTTGCTTCCGCTTCTGTGCGGCGTTCCTTCACATACTGGAGGTGACTCTTAAACGGCTCATCGCCGTCGGTGTTGAGATCCATTCCCGGTGACCGCCCGGCGGGCCGGCCGCAACGGCCGCACTCCCACACCTCAGGAATCTCGGCTTCGCTCAACTTTGCGAAGGTGGGCCTCGTCTCGTGGCCTTCCAGGCACCAGTAACTCACGACAGTGCGGTCTACCAGACCCTGCGCGCGTTCTGCATCCAGATGCCTACCCGATGCCGGCAGACTGTAGCCGGAACCGATGCGTGAGCCTTTAAAAGCGTGTCCCGCGTTCACCATGGATTTCTCCCATCAGTACCGCACACGACCTGCGTTCGAGGTTCAGTGTACGCCCTGATGTGGTGGACGCGGGATAGCAGGAGGGTGTTCTAGGAGTCCCCGGCGAAGCGTTGGATCAGCCCGAGTGCAACGATGACCACGCCCCACGCGAGCCCGAGGGCAACCGTGAAGCGGTTAAGGTTGCGCTCGGCAACTCCGGAAGACCCCATGCTGGTTGTCATGCCGCCGCCGAACATGTCGGACATACCGCCGCCCCTGCCTTTGTGGAGAAGGATGAGCAGTGTCAGCAGCAAGCTGGTGATACCCAGCAGTACCAACAGGATGATACGGAGAATTTCCACGGTGACCTTTCAGCGTGACCTTAGTCGGTCACCAGATGGTGCTCGAACCTGACAATGTTAGCAAACTCATCGACGTCCAGGCTCGCTCCGCCAACCAGCACACCGTCGACGTCGCGCTCCTTGAGGATCGCAGCGGCATTCGATGCTTTCACGGAACCCCCGTAGAGAAGCCGGACCCGCGCAGCAACTGACTCGTCGAAGATCACGGCAAGTTCCGCGCGGATGGCTGCGCACATCTCCTGTGCGTCACCTGGTCCAGCAACCTCACCCGTTCCGATGGCCCACACAGGTTCGTAGGCGACCACCAGATTGCCTGCCTGCTCCGTGCTCAGCCCGGCGACGTCCTCGCGAAGCTGCCCGAGAGTATGTTCAACGTGGTTCCCCGCCTGGCGAATCTCAAGCCCCTCGCCGACGCAGAGGACCGGAACCACATTGTGGCGGTATGCGGCCTGTACCTTTCGGTTCAGGAGTTCATCCGACTCACCATGAATGGTTCGCCGCTCCGAATGGCCGACAAGCACGTAGGCGCATCCAAGCTTCTCCAGGAACTGACCGGAAATGTCGCCGGTGTAGGCGCCGGAATCGAAGGGTGAAAGGTCCTGGCCTCCGTAGACGATTTCGAGGTCATCACCCTTGACAAGCGTCTGGACTCCGCGGAGGTCGGTGAACGGAGGGAACACCGCCACCTCCACGCGCGAGTAGTCGTGCTTTGCGTCATCGAGCGTCCATGCCAGTTTCTGCAGCAGGGTAATGCCCTGGACGTGGTCCAGGTTCATCTTCCAGTTGCCGGCGATCAGTGGACGCCGGTCGAAAGTTCCGTTCGTCGAGGAAGTCATGGTTCTCCAGTTCTAGAGAGAGGTCTGCGGAAGTGGTGTCAGCGCTGCAGAGCGGTCAGGCCCGGCAGTTCCTTGCCTTCAAGGTATTCCAGGCTCGCGCCGCCACCGGTCGAAATGTGGCTGAAGCTCGACTCGTCAAAGCCGAGGCCGCGGACGGCCGCGGCCGAATCACCGCCGCCAACCACCGTGAGCGCACCCGCCGACGTTGCATCAGCGAGTGCCTGGGCCACAGCTTTGGTACCGGCCGCGAAGGCATCGAACTCGAACACGCCCATTGGCCCGTTCCAGAAAACTGTGCGCGCCTGGCCAATGTGGCGGGCGAAGGCAACGCCCGACTCGGGACCGATATCCAGTCCCAGTCCCGCCGCGCCGTATTGCCCTGATTCCATGGCTTCGGCGGGCCGCGTCTCATGGCCGGCGTCGGCCGCAAACTTCTCCGCAACCACGATGTCGGTAGGCAACACGAATTCGGTGCCGGCCTCCTCGGCGCGGGCGAGGTAGCCACGTACGGTGTCGAGCTGGTCCTTCTCAAGCAGGCTCGCACCGACGGAGTGTCCCTGCGCAGCGAGGAAAGTGAAGACCATGCCGCCGCCGATCAACAACCGGTCCGCTGTGCCGATGAGGTTTTCGATGACGGCAAGTTTGTCTGAAACTTTCGAACCACCGAGCACGACGACGAAGGGCCGCTCCGGTTCCACGGTCAGGCGCTGCAGAACATCCACTTCGGCCTTCACGAGGTCGCCCTGGTAGGCAGGCAGACGCGATGCGATGTCATACACGCTCGCGTGCTTCCGGTGTACCGCGCCGAAGGCGTCGTCCACGTAGGCGCCGTTGGTACCCGTCAACTGCACGAGTTCGTCTGCGAACGCTGCCCGCTCGGAATCGTCCTTGCTTGTCTCACGTGAATCGAAACGGACGTTCTCCAGAACCAGTACGGCTCCCTCGGACAGGCTGGAGGCACGCGAGCGCGCGCTCTCACCGGTGACATCATCGGCGAAGGCCACGTCGAAGTCCGCCAGCTCAGCCAACCGGTCCACCGCAGGCTTCAGCGAATACTTCTCCTCGGGTGCGCCTTTGGGACGGCCAAGGTGCGCCATGACGATCACCGCCGCGCCGGCCTCGGTCAGCCTGCGCAGAACCGGCAGCGAGGCCCTGATCCGGCCGTCGTCGGTCACACGCAGGTTGGGAAGGCTGCCATCGAGCGGCACGTTCAGGTCCGATCGGACCAGTACGCGCCGCCCGCGCACGCCAACTTTTAGCAGATCATCCAGCGATGAATAGCTCACAGTGTCCCTAGGAGAGCTTCGCCGCGACGATTTCGGTGAGATCAACGAGGCGGTTCGAGTAGCCCCACTCGTTGTCATACCAGCCGACCACCTTGACCTGGTTGCCGATGACCTTGGTCAGGCCGGAGTCAAAAATGCACGATGCCGGATCCGTCACGATGTCCGAGGAGACGATGGGCGCCTCCGTGTAGGAGAGGTAGCCCTTGAGCGAGCCGTCGGCTGCCGCCGCCTTGTAGGCCGCGTTCACTTCCTCTGCAGACACTTCGCGGCCGACAGTGACAGTGAGGTCGGTCGCCGATCCGGTGGGAACCGGTACGCGGATCGCGTAGCCGTCAAGCTTGCCCTTCAGTTCGGGCAGCACGAGGCCGATCGCTTTGGCGGCACCAGTGGAAGTAGGCACCATGTTGATGGCTGCTGCACGGGCGCGGCGGAGATCCTTATGCGGTCCGTCCTGAAGGTTCTGGTCCGCCGTGTAGGCGTGGACGGTTGTCATCAGACCGTGCTCGATGCCGAAGGCGTCATTGAGCACCTTCGCCAGGGGGCCCAGGCAGTTGGTGGTGCAGGAGGCGTTGGAGATGATGTGGTGGTTCTCGGGATCGTACTGGGCGTCGTTGACTCCCAGTACAACTGTGAGGTCCTCGTCCGAGGCGGGAGCGGAGATGAGAACCTTTTTGGCGCCGGCGTCGATGTGCTTGCGGGCGTCGGAGGCCTTGGTGAAGAACCCGGTGGACTCGATGACGATGTCCACACCGAGATCCGCCCACGGAAGGTTAGCAGGATCCCTCTCGGCCAGCACCTTGATGGTCTTGCCGTCCACCACGAGGGCGCCGTCCGAAACTTCGACGCTGACTCCGAGGCGGCCGGTGACGGAGTCGTACTTCAGCAGGTGAGCGAGCGTCTCAGGACTGGTGAGGTCATTGACGGCAACGATTTCGAGATCGGCGCCCTGTTCGAGGGCCGCGCGGAAGTAGTTGCGCCCAATGCGCCCGAAGCCATTGATTCCAATACGGGTAGTCACTGTATCTATCTCCTTGCTAGGGGTTGCTGCCGGCGGCTGTTGCCCAGGAGGTAGAGCCTGCCCGGCGACTGAAATGTCTTGCACCGCACTGTGCGCGTTGTGAAATCGTTCGTTCCCGTGTACTAGCCGCTCGAGGACCGGCCACTGCACTCCATGTTACGCACCGGCGCCCTTTCCCGCCGGGTTGGCGGGAAAGGTTACGCGCGGCGGGAATCAATCAGGACAGGGTAATCAGACCCGATGCGTTGGCGCGGGCACCTTCGAAGCGGCGGGCAACATCTGCCCAGTTGACGATATTCCAGAATGCCTTGACGTAGTCCGCCTTGACGTTCACGTAATCGAGGTAGAACGCGTGCTCCCACATGTCCAGCATGAGCAGCGGCGTGGTCCCGACGGGAACGTTGCCCTGCTGATCGTAGAGCTGTTCGATGACGAGGTTTCCGCCGATGGGTTCCCAGGCAAGCAACGCCCAACCTGAACCCTGAAGGCTCAGTGCGGCTGCGTTGAAGTGTCCGCGGAACGCGTCGAACGAACCAAACGCATCATCGATTGCGGCTGCGAGCTCGCCCTCGGGCTTGTCGCCGCCGTCCGGCGAGAGATTGTTCCAGAAAACGGAGTGGTTGATGTGTCCGCCGGTGTGGAAAGCAAGATCCTTGGACAGTTTGGGAACATTAGCGAAGTCCCCCTTCTGACGAGCCTCGGCGAGCTGTGCAAGGGCATCATTGGCACCCTTCACGTACGCTGCATGGTGCTTGCTGTGGTGAAGCTCCATGATCCGCGCCGAGATATGCGGTTCAAGCGCCGCGTAATCGTAGTTGAGTTCGGGCAGTACGTATTCGCTCACGAAATCCTCCAGGTCCTGTAGTCCGGGCAGAAGCCCGGTTGTTGCGGTTCTCCAGGCTAGGCCCCGCACCTTTGCCGGCGCGCGGGAGGCCCTTGAACTTCCATCCTATGCACGTATTCAGTCATCCAACATGTCGGCGGTCACATTGGCCTCGGTTCCGGGGATTCCGAGATCGATGGCGCGCTTGTCAGCCATTGCGAGCAAACGGCGGATACGCCCGGCGATGGCGTCCTTGGTCATCGGGGGATCCGCGATCCGGCCCAACTCGTCAAGGCTCGCCTGTTTGTGGCCGACACGAAGCTCGCCTGCGTACTTCAGGTGATCGGGCACTTCCTCGCCCAGGATCTCCAGCGCGCGCTCGACCCGCGCTCCGGCCGCCACTGCTGCCTGCGCAGACCGCCGTAGATTGGCGTCGTCGAAGTTGGCCAGACGGTTGGCTGTGGCCCGGACCTCCTTTCGCATCCTCCGTTCCTCCCACACCATCAGGGCATCATGGGCGCCCATGCGGGTAAGGAGGACGGCGATCGTGTCGCCATCCCGGATGACCACGCGGTCCACCCCGCGGACCTCCCGCGCTTTTGCTGCTATTCCGAGCCGGCGCGCGGCACCGACGAGTGCGAGTGCTGACTCCGGTCCGGGACAGGTGACCTCCAGGGCCGACGACCGGCCCGGCTCGGTCAGCGAACCATGGGCAAGGAACGCACCGCGCCACACTGCCTCGGCATCAGCAGCCGAACCGTTGACGACGGCGGACGGCAGTCCCCGCACCGGCCTCCCCCGGCTGTCGAGCAGTCCGGTTTGCCGTGCAAGTGATTCACCGTCCCGAACGACGCGAACAACATAGCGGTTTCCCCGCCTCAGACCGTTCCCCGAGACGACGATGATCTCGCTGGTATGCCCGTAAACGTCAGCGATGGCCGTGCGCAGCCTGCGCGCAGTCGATGCGAGGTCCACTTCCGCCTCGATTACGATCCGCCCGGAAATGATGTGCAGGCCGCCGGCAAAACGCAGGAGTGCGGAAACCTCAGCCTTGCGTACCGACGATTTCTTGACGTCGAGGTGCGAGAGTTCCTCTTTCACATCCGCGGTCAGCGCCACAGACACCCTCCTAGAATTCGCCGAACATGTCGTGGTAGGCCGTTGCCAGGCGCAACGCGTCATGGACCGGTCCGCCGCTTGAAGACCCTACTTTACCCAAGAACGCCCGGCCGCCCATCTCTGCTACAGCGGCTTCGAACTCGCCGCGGTCGGCAACCACCGAAGGGTCCGCGATGACGGCGTCGATGCGGAAGTCGGGCGCGTAACGCCTGATCACCGCGAGGTGATCGACAGCGCTCATTCCGAGAGTTTCCTTGGTGTCGTTGGTTAGATTCATCGTCAGGCAACGCCGAGCAGTAGTGGTGCAGAGTGCATCCCGCAGCTCGGGCAGAAGGAGGTGTGGAAGCACGGAGGTGTACCAGGATCCCGGTCCGAGGATGACCCAATCGGCCAACTCGATCGCGTTGAGTGCATCAACGCAAGCCGGAGCGTCCTCGGGAAGCAGGCGCACCTTGCTGACGTTCCCGGAACTTCCCGCCATGGCGAGTTGTGCCTGCCCGGACACTCTCCGGAGCCGCAGGCCGCCGTCAACCTCTGTCAACACATCGCCCTCGATAGTCAGCGGCACGCTGGCCATCGGCAGCACACGTCCACGCGCGCCGAGGAGCGCTCCTGCCCACTGAAGGCCCGCGACGGGGTCGCCGAGCAGCTCCCACAGCGTGACGATGAGGAGATTGCCGAGTGCGTGGTTGTCGAGCGAACCCTCTACTCCATCCCGGGATGCAAATCGGTGCTGCATCACATCCCGCCAGGTCCTCCCCCAGTCGGTGTCATCACAGAGCGCTGCCAAGGCCATCCGGAGGTCCCCGGGCGGGAGGACACCAAGTTCGCGGCGCAGCCGTCCGGAGGAGCCGCCGTCATCCGCTACGGTCACTACAGCAGTGAGCTCAGATGTGAGGAGCCGCAGCGCCGACAGCGACGCCGACAATCCGTGGCCGCCGCCCAGGGCGACGACGGACGGAGCGCTCTCCTGGAATCCTATGCCGGAGCGCACGGCCGACGTGGCGGGAATCAGCGGCAGCGATCCGGTGAGGACCGCCACTATTCCCGCCCGAGGTCTCGGTGGTGTGCGGTCACCTGTACGCGGGGCAATTGCGCAAGCCGCTGCGCAATCTCCTCGGTCACCGCAACAGAGCGGTGCTTGCCGCCTGTGCAGCCGACAGCAATCGTGGCATAGTGCTTATTCTCGCGGCGATAGCCCTCGAGGACGGGCTCGAGGGCGTTCACGTACCGGTCTATGAACTCGGCCGCGCCGTTCGCCTCGAGGACATAATCCCGGACAGGTTCATCCATGCCGGTCTGCGGCCGGAGTACGGGCACCCAGTGCGGGTTCGGGATGAAGCGGACATCCGCGACGAAGTTGGCGTCGACAGGCAAACCGTACTTGAAGCCAAAGCTCATGACGTTCAACCGCAGGACGATCGGACCTGAGTCCGAGAACAGTTCAGTGATGGTGGTTGCGAGTGCGTGCACGTTCAGCTGGGTGGTGTCCACCACGAGATCCGATGCGTGCTTGAGTTCCTGCAGCACCTCCCGTTCCGCCGAGATGCCGTCCAGGATACGGCCGTCCCCCTGGAGGGGATGCGGCCGCCGTCCCTGCTCGAAACGCCGCACCAGGGTGTTGTCTGCTGCATCGAGAAACAGGACCCGGTAGGTGATCCCCGCCGTCCGGAGCGCTGCCAGGGACCCCTGCACGTTCTGGAACAGTTCCTTGCTCCGGACGTCGATGACGACCGCGAGCTTCGGTATGGACTCCGGTGTACGGGACACGATCTCGGTGAGGGTGCTCAGCATCTGCGGCGGAAGGTTCTCCACGACGTACCAGCCGTGGTCTTCCAGCGCGTTTGCCGCCGTACTGCGGCCGGCACCGGACATGCCCGTAACCACGAGCAGTTCGGATTCGGCAGGTTTGACCGGCGTTAGACCGTCAGTCTGGTTCATATGTTCGTTTTCCGTCCCACCATCACACGCAAAGGTGCGCCAGCCTCAGGGCCGGCGTCCACATCTACCCTAACTAAGAATCGAGTATTTCGCCGGTCGCCATGTTCACGGCAGCGACGGGCGTCCTGTCCACCCCTTCGCCGCTTCCGGGCGCGAGCTGATGCCGGATCACAGCGGCCAACGCAGGCCCGACGCCCTGCACCGCCTGCAGTTCCTCCACACTTGCCGACCTGAGTTTGCGGACCGAGCCGAAGTGCTTCAGCAGGGCGCGCCGTTTCGCAGGCCCGAGCCCGGGCACCTCGTCCAATACCGACACCGTCATTGATTTTCCACGCTTCTGGCGGTGGTACGCCAGCGCAAACCGGTGGGCCTCATCGCGGATGCGCTGGAGGAGGAACAATCCCTCCGAAGCGCGCGGCAGGATGACAGGAAAGTCCCCCTCAGGCAGCCAGACCTCTTCAAGCCGCTTCGCGAGGCCGATGACGAAGACGTCGTCGATTCCAAGGTCTGCCAGCGCACGTGCGGCCGCTCGCACCTGTGGCTGGCCGCCGTCCACCACCACGAGGTTGGGCGGGTAGGCGAACTTCTGGCGTGTTGGCGCTTTCGGATCCGCGGGCACCGGGCTGCCGCCGTCGTCGTCCTTGTATCCGTCTTCATTTCCGTCTCCGGGCAGGGAATCCAGCGGGTTACTCTCGGCAAGATAGTTGCGGAATCTGCGCGAGATGACGTCATACATGGACGAGGTGTCATCGCGTGCGGCGTCCCCGGTGATGGAGAACCTGCGGTAGTCGGACTTGCGGGGCAGTCCGTCCTCAACCACGACCATCGACGCCACCACATTGGTGCCCTGGACATGCGAGATATCGAAGCATTCGATCCGCATCAGCGGCATGGGCAGATCCAGCGCTTCCTGCAACTCCTGCAGGGCAGCAGACCGCGTGGTGATGTCGCCGGCACGGCGGCTCTTGTGAAGCCTGAGGGAGTCGGCGGCGTTCTGCCTGACCGTACCGAGCAGAGTGGCCTTGTCCCCCCGCTGCGGCACCCGGATATCCACGCGGGCTCCACGGAGCTGGTACAGCCATTCACGTATCTGTTCCTCGTTACTCGGCATTTCCGGAACGAGTACTTCGCGGGGAATCCGGTTGTTGCTGCTGTTACCCTCGCCGTACACCTGCTGCAGGAGGTGCTCAACGAGGTCTGCGGTGGTCATGTCCTCCACCTTTTCCACCATCCATCCGCGCTGACCGCGGATCCTTCCGCCGCGTACGTGGAAAACCTGGGCTGCGGCTTCGAGTTCATCCTCGGCGAGGGCGAACACGTCGGCGTCCGTGTCTTCACTGAGTACGACGGTGTTGCGTTCGAAGACCCTCTTCAACGCGGCGATGTCATCGCGGACACGTGCGGCCGACTCATAATCGAGTTCGGCAACCGCCGCGGACATCTTCTGTTCGAGCTCACGGATGAAGCGTCCAGCCTGTCCGGACATGAAGTCGCAGAACTGTACCGCGAGCTCGCGGTGGTCTTCCGGTGAGATGCGTCCCACACAGGGGGCAGAACACTTGTCGATGTAACCCAGCAGACACGGCCGGCCCGAGCGTTCTGCTCGCTTGAAGACGCCGCTGCTGCACGTGCGCACAGGAAAGACGCGGAGCAGGGTGTCGACCGTCTCGCGGATCGCTTTCGCCGGGTAGAAGGGACCGAAGTAGCGGGTGTCCTTGCGCCGGTCACCGCGCATGACCTGCACTCGAGGGTACTTTTCCCCCAACGTGACCGCCAGGTAGGGGTAGGACTTGTCATCCCGGAACATCACGTTGAAGCGCGGGTTGAATTCCTTGATCCAGGTGTACTCCAGCTGGAGCGCCTCAAGCTCACTGCCGACGACCGTCCACTCAACACTTGACGCAGTGTGCACCATGGCCCGGGTGCGCGGCATCAACCCCTGAGGATTCGAGAAATAGGAGTTAAGCCTGGAGCGAAGGTTCTTCGCCTTGCCGACGTAGACTACCCGCCGATGCTGGTCGCGAAACCGATACACCCCTGGATCCTGCGGGATCTCGCCGGCTTTCGGGCGGTACGTTGCTGGATCTGCCACCCGAATATCCTACCGGCGTGCCGCTACTGAGCTGTCGGCTACCGAGCCGTCGGTGCCGGAGCGTGTTCGGGCAGCCGGGCGTCATTCGGCCGGACCTACGTTGTAACCGGCGGCCCTGGCCTGGCCGGTCAGCACCGCTATGGCGTCCATGATCGTATCGGTGGCCTGCCTGCGTGCAGGCAGGGAGTGGTCCGGGCCTGTCCGCTCGAAATACAGCGGCTTGCCGATCTTCATGGTGAAGTGTTGTGGACGGATCCAGCGGCTGCCCGCCGGCTGGAGCCGATCCGTACCGAGCAGCCCCACCGGCACCACCGGCGCACCGGTGGTGAGCGCGAGCCACCCCACGCCGGTCCTCCCCCGGTACAGCAGTCCATCGCGGGATCGTGTCCCTTCCGGGTAAATGCCGACGCCGTCTCCCGCCTCCAGCATGCCGAGCAGGGTCTTGAGCGCCTGGACGCTTGCTGCCTGTTGGCCCCGCTGGACGGGAATCGATCCGACTCCCTCAAAGAACGAGCGCATCAGCGCGCCTTTCATGCCGGTGCCTGTGAAGTACTCCGCTTTGGCGAAGAACGCTACGGGACGCGGCATGAGGGCCTGCACCAGGACGCTGTCGAGAAATGACAGGTGGTTGGGGGCGACGATGAACCCACCGCTGGGCGGTACGTTCTCAAGTCCTTGGACGGTGGGCCGGCACAAACCGGCGATCAGGCCGCGGGTGCTGCTGCGCGTGAGGTCATAGACGCCCACGGGTCACCGCCCGGGCCGGCTCCGCGTACGCAAGGATGTGTTCGAGCAGACTGCCCGCCGTGGACACGATCGCGGCGGGCCCGGCTGACTCGAACTCCCGTTCGCTGCCGAATCCCCACGCGACGGCGATGCAGTCCAAGCCGTTGGCTGCTGCGCCTTCAATGTCATGCACGCGGTCACCGACCATAAGCGCACGGTCGAAGTTGCCCTGATGCCTGGCGAGTGCCTCCGCAATGATGGTTCGCTTGCCGTCCAGCGCAGCGGCCGCCAGCTCGTTGTCCGGTGAGCCGTGGATGGACGCGAAAAGGTTTGCCATTTCCTGGACTTCGAGGAGCTCGCGGGCAAGCGTTTCGGGTTTCTGCGTGGCGACGGCAACCAGATGCCCGCGGTTTAGGAGTTCCGCGACCGCATCCGCTACGCCCGGATACGGCCTGCTCTGCGCCATTCCGTGGGCGCGATAGGCGGCGCGATAGAGAGAAATCACCTCGTCCACGCGGTTCTCGGGGACCTTCGCTATGTCTACGAGCGAGCGCACCAGCGCCGGCCCGACCATCCGACGCATATCCGCCGGGCCAGGCACCGGCAGGCCGAGCTTACCCAGCGCCCCGGCGATCCCACCGGTGATTGCGCCCTCCGGGTCCACCAGCGTGCCGTCCAGGTCAAACAGAACGAGCAGGCGCGTATTCTTCACGGGGCAAGTTTCCCATAACGGCACCTCTGCCCGGAAATTGCATTCCTCATTCGGCATATGGTCAGGCGTTCAGAACCTCCGCCAGGAACTTGCCGGTGTAGCTCACCTCCGCGACAGCGACCTGTTCCGGGGTTCCCGTGGCGATGATCTCACCACCGCCGGACCCACCGTCCGGGCCGAGGTCGATCACCCAGTCCGCACTCTTGATCACGTCGAGGTTGTGTTCAATGGTGATGACGGTGTTTCCCTTGTCCACAAGCCCCTGCAGGACCTGCAGCAACTTGCGGATGTCCTCGAAGTGCAGCCCTGTCGTGGGTTCATCGAGGACATAAACGCTGCGTCCATTCGAGCGCTTCTGCAGCTCGCTGGCCAGCTTCACGCGTTGGGCTTCACCACCGGAGAGGGTTGTGGCGGGCTGCCCGAGGCGGACATATCCCAGACCGACATCCACCAGGGTGGTGAGGTGGCGCGCTATCGGGGTGAAGGCTGCGAAGAACTCCGCTGCTTCCTCGATCGGCATGTCCAGCACATCGGCGATCGTCTTGCCCTTGTAGTGAACCTCAAGTGTTTCCCTGTTGTACCGCGCGCCCTGGCACACCTCGCAGGGCACGTAGACATCGGGCAGGAAGTTCATTTCGATCTTCAGCGTGCCGTCCCCCGAGCACGCCTCACACCGGCCGCCCTTGACGTTGAAGGAGAACCTGCCCGGCAGATAGCCGCGGACCTTCGCCTCCGTTGTCTCGGCGAACAGCTTTCGGATGTTGTCGAAGACCCCGGTGTAGGTAGCGGGATTCGAGCGCGGGGTCCTGCCGATGGGGCCCTGATCAACGTGGATGACCTTGTCCAGGTGTTGCAGCCCATCGATTCTGCGGTGGCGTCCGGCCACCTGCTTTGCGCCGTTGAGTTTGTTGGCAAGCACCTTGTACAGGATCTCGTTCACGAGCGTGGACTTGCCCGACCCGCTGACGCCGGTCACCGCGGTCAGAACTCCCAGGGGGAAGGTCGCATCCACGCCCTTCAGGTTATGTTCGCGGGCGCCCACAACTTTGAGTTGGCGGGAGCGGTCAATCTTGCGGCGTTTGGCCGGCATCTCGATCTTCCGCCGCCCTGAAAGATAGTCGCCGGTGATGGACCTCTCGTTCAGGAGGAGATCCTCGAGAGAGCCGGAGTGGACAACCTCCCCGCCGTGTTCCCCTGCACCCGGTCCGATGTCGACGATCCAGTCTGCCTCGTTGATGGTGTCTTCATCGTGTTCCACCACGATCAACGTGTTGCCCAGGTTACGCAGCCGGGTAAGGGTTTCGATGAGACGCCGGTTGTCCCGCTGGTGGAGGCCGATGGAGGGTTCATCAAGGACGTACAGCACGCCCACCAGACCGGAGCCGATCTGGGTGGCAAGGCGGATCCGCTGCGCCTCGCCGCCCGAGAGGGTTCCTGCTGCCCGTTCAAGGTTCAGGTATTCGAGCCCGACATCGAGCAGAAACCGCAGCCGCGCCTGGATCTCCTTGAGGACCTGGGAGGCAATCTGCGCCTCGCGCCCCGTGAGGACGAGGTTATTCAGGAAGTCACTGCACTCGCGCATAGGCAGAGCGGCTACTTCGGCGATGGACCGCCCGTTGATCAGTACGGACAGCGATGCCGGATTGAGGCGTGCTCCACCGCATTCCGGGCAGGGAATCTGCCGCATGTATTCCTCGTAGCGGTCCCGCGCGTAGTCGGACTCCGTCTCGAGGTGCTTGCGGTGGATGTACTGGACAGCGCCCTCGAAGCCCGTGCTGTACTTCCGCTCGCGGCCGAAACGGTTGCGGTACTGCACCACTACCTTGTGGTCCTTGCCATACAGTGCGGCGTCCCGGGCATGCGCCGGCAGCTTCTTCCAGGGGGTGTCCATGGAGAAGTCGAGTTCCTTCGACAGTCCCTCGAGCAGGCGTGTCCAGTACTCGAGCGTTGCTGTACCCAGTGCCCATGGGGCGATGGCTCCCTCGCCGAGGGCGAGGTCCGGGTTGGGAACGACGAGTTCTTCATCCACCTCGAGTTTGGTGCCGATGCCGGTGCACGCGGGGCACGCGCCGAAGGGATTGTTGAAGGAGAACGACCGTGGCTCGATCTCGTCGATCGCAAGTGGGTGCTCGTTGGGACATGCCAGATTCTCCGAAAAGGCGCGCAGCCGGAGCGGGTCCCCGGACTCCAGGTCAACGAAGTCAGCCAGTACGCGCCCCTCGGCGAGGTTGAGCGCCGTTTCAATTGAATCGGTGAGCCGTTGCCGGACACCGCCCTTGATGACCAGGCGGTCGACAACCACCTCGATGGTGTGTTTGAACTGCTTGCCCAGTTTGGGCGGATCAGTCAGCTGAACAAGATCTCCGTCCACGCGGGCACGGGAATAACCCTTTGCAGCCAGGTCCTGGAAGAGATCGACGAACTCACCTTTACGGCCGCGCACCACGGGCGCGAGGACCTGAAAACGGGTACCCTCGTCCAGCTCCATGAGCTGGTCGACAATCTGCTGCGGCGTCTGCTTGATGACGGCCTCGCCGCATACCGGGCAGTGCGGCCTGCCGACGCGGGCCCATAGCAGCCGCATGTAATCGTAAATCTCTGTAATGGTACCGACGGTGGACCGCGGGTTCTTGCTCGTGGACTTCTGGTCGATCGATACCGCGGGTGAGAGGCCCTCGATGAAATCCACGTCAGGCTTGTCCACCTGCCCGAGGAACTGCCGGGCGTAGGCGGAGAGCGACTCGACGTAGCGGCGCTGTCCCTCGGCAAAGATGGTGTCGAAAGCCAGGGAAGACTTGCCGGAGCCGGAGAGTCCGGTGAAGACGATCATCGCGTCCCGCGGCAGGTCCAGATCGACGTTGCGCAGGTTGTGTTCCCTTGCACCCTTGACAATGAGCCGCGAAAGATCCTGGGGCAGCTTGTCAGGGTTGGAGAGACCGGAATCCACGGAGGTTGCTATAGACACCATTACACTTTAGGGGAAACGCCGTTCGAAGACATATTCGAACGCGGGTTTTCGCGGCGTGTCGGGCTGAATGTTCACCGACGGCGCAGAGCCGCACGCAGGTAGGAGACTGCTTCTTCCTCCGTAAGCCCATTCGCCTTGATGAGCCTGGCATATTCCGCGGCTCCCTCCGCGGCCTTGCGCCGTGCTTCATCCCCCGCGGCCGCCACCACCGTACCGGCGCGCGAACGGGTGACGACAATGCGTGCCTGTTCCAGTTCGCGGTACGCGCGGGCCACGGTGTTGACAGCTACACCCAGATGACCGGCAAGGGTACGGACAGGAGGAAGTCGTGTACCCACCGGGAGCGAGCCGTCATTTGCAGCGTCCAGGATCTGTACTCGCAACTGCTCGTACGGCGGCACAGAGCTGGCCGGATCGATCCGCAGCCACGCCGATACATCAGAATTCACGGTGCGCGCTCCTGGACGACAGTGGAAGGGTGCTCACATTCTGCCACGCGGTGTGCAGCATCACCATCGGCACTAGGGTTGGACCATGTATGACCTCACCGACGTGACCATCCGTTCCTGCTCAGTCAGCGAAATGGACAACAACGTCTACCTCATTACCGCGAAGACCACCGGCGCCCAGGTTCTCATCGACGCAGCCGACGACGCTCGGGCCATCGAACGCCTGCTTGCCGACGGCGCTCAGGACACCGGCGTCCCCGCCAAGCTCGCCCTTGTCATCACCACGCACTCGCACTGGGATCATGTGCGTGCGCTGGCAGAGGTTGTACGTGCCACAGGAGCCCGAACTGCTGCCGGCGCCGACGATGTTGATGACATCGCAGTCCCCACCGACGTCCCACTCGCCCATGGTGATGTGGGCACCTTTGACGGCTTCACCCTGGAAGCAATCTCGCTACGCGGACACACTCCCGGGTCCATCGCGCTGGCGTACCGGGACCCGAGCGGTCCCGTGCACCTGTTCACCGGCGATTCCCTCTTCCCGGGCGGCGTTGGGAACACGGGCGGAGACGCGCAGCGTTTCGAGTCCCTTTACTCCGACGTGGTTGAGCGCATCTTCAACACGTTCGACGACGATACGATCGTGCATCCCGGTCATGGGAAGCCGACCACCCTCGGTGCGGAGCGGCCGTCCCTCGCCCAGTGGCGTTCACGCGGCTGGTGAGATGCCAGTGCTCGATCTGGTGCCCACAGCGAAGATCCGCCTGAACGCAAGCAGCGTGCCGCCGTCCGGCTCCGGCGGGTACGCCGCGGAAAGCATTGCGGCGTAGGTGCGCTCAAACTCTGCTGCGTCAGCAGCCGGAAGGGCTGCAAGAATCGGCCGCAGCCCGGTGCCGCGCACCCATTCCAGCACCGGATCCGCTCCGGTGAGCAGATGCTGGTAGGTGGTCTCCCAGATATCGGCCTCCAAACCGGCCCCGCGCAGGAGCCGGTGGTAGTCCTCCGGTGGGCTGACGACGTCGTCGTGCCTCAGGATAGAGCCCAGTTGCTGACACCAGCGCTCGGACTCCGCCAGCCTGCGCATCAGCACGTGGGAGGGCGCCGAGAAGTTGCCCGGAACCTGGAACGCCAGGCAGGCTCGCTCCTCAAGTGCGGCGGCCCACCGCGCCAGCAACGTCTGATGATCGGGCACCCACTGCAGGACGGCGTTGGAAACGACGACGTCGGTGCCCGCCTCCGGCGTCCAGTCCCGGACATCTCCCGGCACAAACGCGAGGTTGGCCGGGGTGTCTTCCAGACTCCGGGCTCGCTCGACCATCTCAGGAGACGAATCGATGCCGAGCACCTCTGCCTCCGGCCATCTGCGTGCGAGAACGACGGTGAGTTCACCTGGCCCGCAGCCCAGGTCGACGATCCTCCTTGGAGCCGGGTGGTCGACACGGCCGACCAGGTCGAAGAACGGGCGCGCCCGGTGATCGGAAAAGGCGGCGTACTGTGCGGGGTCCCAGCGCATCGGCCAAGCATATCGCGGGCCCTCAACGGATAGGCTGGGAGGACATGAACATCCAGGAGCACCTCCCCCAGATCGAGCGCCCAGGCACACCCGACGCTGACGCCGTGTACACGGCCTTCCATTCGTGGTCCGCGAGCACCGGGCTCACCCTGTATCCCGCACAGGACGAGGCCGTTCTTGAGCTCATATCGGGCAACAACGTAATCCTCGCGACCCCCACCGGATCCGGAAAGTCGCTGGTGGCCGTCGCCGCGCATTTCCACGCTGTCGCTGAAGGGCGCAGGAGCTACTACACAGCGCCTATCAAAGCGCTGGTCTCGGAGAAGTTCTTTGCGCTGTGCGCCATCTTCGGGGCCGAGAATGTCGGCATGGTGACCGGTGATTCCGCAGTGAACCAGGACGCTCCAATCATCTGTTGCACCGCGGAGATCCTCGCGAACATTGCCCTGCGTGAGGGCGCTAGGGCCGATGTCGGCACCGTCGTCATGGACGAGTTTCACTTCTACGCTGATCCTCAGCGCGGCTGGGCCTGGCAGGTTTCGCTGCTTGAGCTGCCGCAGGCCCAATTCCTCCTGATGTCCGCGACTCTCGGCGACGTCGAGCGCTTTGAGAAAGACCTGACGGAACGTACCGGCCGTTCAACGGTTCTTGTCAGCTCCGGTGACCGGCCGATCCCACTCAACTTCTACTACTCTGAAGACCCCCTCCAGGAAGCGCTCGAGGAATTACTCTCAACCCACCAGGCCCCCGTGTACGTAGTGCACTTCAGCCAGGCGGAAGCCATCGAGCGCGCGCAAAATCTGATGAGCATCAACGTGTGCACGCGTGAGGAGAAAGACAGGATCGCGGCGCTCATTGCCAGCTTCCGGTTCTCTTCCGGATTCGGCAAAACGCTGAACCGGCTGGTACGCCACGGAATCGGCGTGCACCACGCCGGCATGCTGCCGAAGTATCGGCGCCTGGTGGAGCAGCTTGCCCAGGCCGGCCTGCTGAAGGTGATCTGCGGTACCGACACCCTGGGTGTGGGCATCAACGTGCCGATCCGAACCGTCATGCTGACAGCCCTCAGCAAATACGACGGCGTCCGCACCCGACCACTCAACGTACGCGAATTCCACCAGATCGCCGGCCGGGCGGGGCGTGCCGGCTACGACACGTCCGGCACGGTGGTGGTTCAGGCGCCGGATCACGTCGTGGAGAACACCAAAGCCATGGCGAAGGCGGTCGCGAAGTTCGGTGACGACCAGAAAAAGCTGCGTCAGGTGGTGCGCAAGAAGCCGCCGCAGGGGTTCGTGTCCTGGGGCAAACCCACCTACGACCGCCTGGTCGAGGGCACTCCGGAGCCGCTGGCCTCCAGCTTTGCCGTCAGCCACTCGATGCTGCTCAACCTGCTTGAACGCCCCGGCGATCCCCTCCATGCCGTCCAGAACCTGCTGCGGAACAACCACGAACCGCAGGCGCGGCAGTTCGCCCACCTCCGGCGGGCAATCAGCATCTATCGGGAGCTGGTGACCGCGGGTATCGTTGAGCGGCTTGCCGAACCGGATGAGGAAGGCAGGACGGTGCGGCTGCGGGTCCACCTGCAGGCCAACTTCGCACTGAATCAGCCGCTGTCCCCGTTCGCGCTCGCAAGTCTTGAGCTCCTCGACCCGGAGAGTCCTGCCTATGCGCTTGACGTCGTTTCCGTGATCGAAGCCACCCTCGAAAAGCCGCGACAGGTACTCAGCGCCCAGGAAAAGAAGGCACGCGGCGAAGCTGTCGCCGCCATGAAGGCGGACGGCCTCGACTACGACCAGCGGATGGCCCGGCTTGAGGAGATTTCGTATCCACAGCCGCTGGCTGAGCTCCTGCAGCACGCCTTCGACACCTACCGTTCAGGTGCTCCATGGCTCGGCGATTTCGAGCTCACGCCCAAATCCGTGGTGCGGGATATGTACGAGCGGGCCATGAACTTCGGCGAGTACGTTGCGTTCTACTCCCTCGCGCGGTCGGAGGGAATCCTCCTGCGATACCTTGCCGACTGCTTCAAGGCACTGCGCCAGACAGTCCCGCGGGACGCCCTCCGGGAAGACCTGACCGACATCATCGAATGGCTCGGCGAAATGATCCGTCAGGTGGACTCGAGCCTGCTTGACGAATGGGAGCAGTTGGCGGCCGGCGCTGCCTCGTCCGATACCGGAACTGTCGATCTGCCGCCGGAGCCGGATTCGGTCACGTCGAATGAGCGTGCATTCCGGGTAATGGTGCGCAACGAGATGTTCCAGCGCGTTCAGCTGTTCGCTGACGAGGATGAGGAAGCACTCGGCCGGCTGGACGAGTCATCGGGCTGGAACGCGGCGCGCTGGGCCGAGGCCATGGACGGATACTTCGACGCCCATGATGACATCGACGACGGCCCGAACGCACGCGGTCCGGCGCTGCTCATCATCAAGCAATTTCCGGACCGCTGGGAAGTACGGCAGATTTTCAAGGACCCGTCCGGCGACCAGGACTGGGGCATCAACGCGGTGGTGGATCTGGCAGCCTCCGACGACGCCGGCTTCCCCGTTCTCGCCATCACGTCGGTTGGCGGTCCCTGATCCTACTAGGCTTGGAAACCATGACTCCCATCCGCGAAGCACGCCGGGACGACGTGCCCACCATCCTGCAACTGATCCACGACCTCGCGGTCTATGAAAAGGAACCGGACGCCGTGCGCAACACGGTGGAAGGGCTCGAGGAAGCCCTCTTCGGTCCCAACCCGCGAATCTTCGCCCATATCGCTGAGGACGACAGCGGTGTTCAGGGATTCGCTCTCTGGTTCCTGAATTACTCCACGTGGGAAGGTGTCCACGGCATCTACCTCGAGGATCTTTATGTTCGCCCGGAAGCCCGGGGTTCGGGTTACGGGAAGGCACTGCTCCAGACGCTCGCGGGCATTGCTGCCGAACGGGGCTATGCCCGGGTGGAATGGTCAGTGCTCAACTGGAATGAACCGTCCATTCAGTTCTACCGGAGCCTCGGTGCCCAGGCGCAGGACGAGTGGTCAACCTTCAGGCTGACAGGAGCACCGCTGGCCGCCTTCGCTGGAACCGGCGCGTGAGCTCCGCGGCGCACCACACCGGACCGACGCACGTAATGCGCGGTGTCCGAAGCACCGCCCACCGTTTCCGGGTTCCGCTCGACCACAAGGATCCAGCTGGAGAGCACATCTCCCTCTTCGCCCGGGAATACAGTTCCACGGACCACTCCGACGCCGACGCTGCCCGGCTTCCCTGGCTGCTGTTCCTGCAGGGCGGGCCCGGTGTGCGCGGCAACCGCACCACGCAGCTGTCCGGATGGATGAAGGCAGCCGCCAGGGACTTCCGGATCCTGATGCTGGACCAGCGGGGCACGGGCTTCTCCACGCAAGCCGATTCGGTGACCCTGCCGCAACGTGGCACCCCTGCTGAGCAGGCCGCGTACCTGCGGCATTTCCGTGCTGATTCCATCGTCGCCGACGCTGAGCTGATGCGTGCCGCGCTGGGCTCGGCGCCGTGGACAGTGTTCGGGCAAAGCTTCGGCGGATTCTGCACACTCTCCTACCTTTCCCTGGCGCCCGAGGGAATGGACCGTGCCCTGATCACCGGCGGGCTGGCGCCCCTTGCAGGGCCTCCGGAGGGCGTCTACCGCTCAACTTTCAGGCGGGTGGCGGCGCGCAATGCCGAATACTTCACCCGCTACCCCGAGGACAGGGCAGCCGTCACGCGCATTATGCGGCACCTGGATCGGGTGGAGGAGTTCCTGCCCACCGGTGAGCGCCTGACTCCGCAGCGTTTCCAGATGGTCGGCTCATTCCTGGGTGGTAACACGCGGGTCGATGCGCTGCACTATTTGCTGGAGGATGCCTTCGCTGATGCTTCCGGCGCGGATCGCCTCTCCCCCGTCTTCCTCGACCAGCTCCCGGCGGTCGTGAGCAGGCGCTCGAATCCGCTCTATGCGCTCCTCCACGAATCCATCTACTGTCAGGGCGAGGCCTCCAACTGGGCTGCCCTGCGCGTGCTGGCGCAATTTCCCGAGTTTGCACCCGATGCCCCTGACCCACTGCTCACCGGAGAGATGGTCTACCCCTGGTACTTCGATGAGGACCCTTCATTGGTTCCGCTGAAGGAAACGGCTGAGCTGATCGCCGCTGTGGACGATTGGGGCCCGCTGTACGACGTGCAGCAGCTGGCCGCCAATACCGTTCCGGCTGCCGCAGCAGTCTATAGCGACGACATCTACGTGGACCGGGACTTATCCCTTGAGACAGCAGTCTCGGTCCGGGGCCTGCAGGTGTGGGAGACCGCTGACTTCCACCACGACGGAATTTCCGACGACGGCGATGCCATCTT
Source organism: Arthrobacter vasquezii (assembly GCF_029455255.1). NCBI lineage: Bacteria > Bacillati > Actinomycetota > Actinomycetes > Micrococcales > Micrococcaceae > Arthrobacter > Arthrobacter vasquezii. Next base: position 150,864 of record NZ_JAROKN010000002.1, read on the forward strand.
CTCGCGCCTGCTCGCGATGACCCGCACGGCCTAGAGTCTCCTTCAACGCCGAAGGCGCCGGTCCTGCACAGCAGGACCGGCGCCTTTCGCGCTGCTACTCAGCCGCGCTGTTGTTAAGCTGCGTTCAGGACTCCGGACCGCCGGTGCGCGCCCGCTCGGCGTCGGCAGCGAGTTCCGCGTCGAGCTTTGCACGCTTGCCGGCCGGGCTTAGCAGGCTCGCAATGACGGCGATGACGATTGTCGCGACAATGAATGCCAGTGAAACGAACGTCGGAATCACGGGAGCCCATTCAATGTGCTGGCCGCCGTTGATGAACGGCAGTTCATTTTCATGCATCGCGTGCAGGATCAATTTCACGCCAATGAAGGCAAGGATGATCGAGAGCGCGTGCTTGAGGAAGACCAGGCGGGTCATCAGACCGCCCAGCAGGAAGTAGAGCTGGCGCAGCCCCATCAGCGCGAAGAGGTTCGCCGTGAACACGATGAACGCGCTTTCGGTCAGTCCGAAGATGGCAGGGATGGAATCCACCGCGAACAGCAGGTCGGTCAGGCCGATTGTGATGAACACGATCAGCATGGGGGTAAAGACCTTCTTGCCGTCCACCACGGTGCGGATCTTGCCGCCGTCGTAGTGCTCGGACATGGGAAGCACACCGCGCAGCTTGGTGATGAGCTTGTTCTCTTTGTCCTCTTCCTCCTCGCCCGAATCCTTTGCCTGGTGGTAGGCGGTCCATAGGAGGAAGGCACCGAAGATGTAGAAGATCCAGGAGAAGTTGCTGATCAGCGCAGCGCCGAGCAGAATGAAAATTCCACGCAGGATCAGCGCGATGATGATGCCCACCATCAGCACTTCCTGCTGGTATTTCCTCGGTACGGAGAACCTCGCCATGATGATGATGAAAACGAAGAGGTTATCGATGCTCAGGCTGTACTCGGTTACCCAGCCTGCGACGAATTGACCTCCGTATTCAGGGCCTGTGACAGCAAACATGACGGCCGCAAAGACCAGTGCAAGCCCCACATAGAACGCAACCCAGAGGCCGGCCTCCTTCATGGAGGGCTCGTGCGGACGCTTCACGACGAGAAGAAGGTCCAGCAGGAGGATTATTCCCAGGACGACAAAGGTGCCTATTTCAAAGGCAAGGGGCAGTTCAAGCACAAGGGTCCCTTTCGAAGGTACAACGGAATTTCGCAAGTCTCTCCGTCGCAACCAAGTGTGCGACCGCTACGCCCGGCCGGCCGTCGTCGGCCTGCGTGTTGACGTTCGTAGCGCGAAAGGATACTCCCCTACGTTCCTTCCATCGTACCCGCGTTCGGAACGGAAGGGGAACGTGGAGCGGCTCAGGGATGGTGCGCGGCCAAGGCCGCAACGTGCGCCACAATCCCCGGCTCGGTCCAGTAGTCACTGTGGCTGCGTACGATTCCATCGGCGCGCGGGTCCGGCAGTTCACGGTTGGCGGCGTGCGGAATGGGAAACCCGACCGGGTCGGTATCCCGCCAGAAATTGGTCCAGGTCCGTGTGCCGTCCGCAACGTCGGCGAGCAGTTCCGGTGAAAAGGTACGAGGGAAGAACGCTGCGTACACGGACCCGATGGGCGAGCCGGACGTGACGAGGTGCGGATGCGCTTCCGCCATCCGTAAGCGGGCTACGAGCCACGCGCAGAGCACCGATCCTTGGCTGTGCGCCACGAGCACCACCTCGCCCCCGGAGTGGCGGTTCGTCAGTTCGGCGATACCTGCAACGGCCGCGTCTCGGTAGGACGATCCCGCCAGCGGGTGGTCGCGGACGGGCCAGAAGCCTGCGACGTCGGCAATCTTGCCCAGTACCTCCCGCAGGGTCCGGAGCTGCCCGAGCAAGACCACCAGCACCACCACCGCCCCGGCGATCTGCAGCAGCAGGATGGCCAGAGCCAGCCACGGGCCGCCGAGCCTGCCCTCGCCGAGGGCAACCGCCGTCGTCATCGTCATCAGTGCCAGTACCACGGCGAACGGGAGGATCCGGGGCAGCAGTCGCGGTGCCGCTGCACAGACATCATGCCACCAGCGCCCGCGCGCGGCCTTACCGCGGGTCACCGGCGGCAGCCCCAGCCCCCGCTCCATGGCCAGCACGACGGCGGTAGCCACCAGCGCAGCCGCCGCGGCGATAAGCGCGAGGAACGGGAAGAGATCGAGTCGGCTGTCCCCGGGATCGACCGGATTGTCGTAGGAAAGCAGGATGCCGGAATGCGGTTGGGGCACACGAACCCGGCCAAACAGGCCGGTGATGTAGCCGAGCAGGTTGTCGAGGAGCATGCGGACAAGCGCAGTGACCGCGTGCATGAGGGGTAGGGACACGGCAAGCAGGACGCCCGCAGCAGCAAGCGGGGCGTTGGGACTGCTGCCGTTGTGAATACCGGCGTTGCTGCGGATGGCCAGCACCAGAGCCACGAGAAACCCGATGGCGATACTGAGTGCTATCCACAGGGCCATCGCGTCGAGCCGCGAGGCACCCCCCGGTATGGGGGTGGAGGGCCATCCCCGGTGGAGAAGCTGGGCCGGCGGCGCGACGCTCAGCAGGACACCGCTGCAGACCACGACTGCCGCATGAGCCAGCGGCAGTAATTGGCGGCGATGTTGCTCAGACTGCGCCATCACCACGGTCCGGTACCGGTACGTCAACCACGCGGTGAGCAGGCAGGCAGCGATTAGCGGGACCGCTCGCAGCGTAGGCGGCGGAAGGCTCACGTAGCGCAGGACGGTCTCGCCGAGCACGATCAGCCAGGCAAGCTGCGACAAGGTGAGAATTACTGCGATTACCCCGACGAGTGTTCGCAGAAGTGCGGCCCGCGCAGCACCGGCGCCGGCCGGTTCCATCCGTCCGGCCACGTTCGCCATCGTGAAAGGGAACGCGAGATACCACAGGAAGCCTGCTTGTTTCCTGCGGGAACGCGACCAGTTGACGATGCGCAGCCGGTGGTTCGGCAGCGGAGGCGGCGTGGCAACCTGGACCCACGCATTCAGCGGCTTCTGAACGGGCAGCCCGAGACTGGTGTAGTACTCATGATCCCCGATGCCGTGGACCCGGATCTCAGTAAATGACCCACTGCCGGCGCCGCCCTGTTCCGGCATGGATCAGGCGTGCCCGGCTGACTGCATCTGCCGCAGCTCCTTCTTGAGGTCTCCTACCTCATCACGCAAACGCGCTGCGAGCTCAAACTGGAGCTCTTCCGCCGCGGCATGCATTTGGGCGGTGAGCTGGCTAATCAGGTCTGTAAGGTCCTCTGCGGGGACCGCGGCCAGACCGTCATGCCGGATCGCTGAACCCTTGCCCTTCCCCTTGCCCTTGGCGGACTTCGCCGTCTTCTCCAGCAGCGCACGGGTATCGGCGTCTTCGCGGGCAATGGTGTCCGTGATGTCCGCGATGCGCTTGCGCAACGGTTGCGGATCCACGCCATGCTTGGTGTTGTAGGCCACCTGAATTTCACGACGGCGGTTGGTTTCCTCGATTGCCTTGGCCATCGAATCGGTGATCCTGTCCGCATACATGTGCACCTCGCCGGACACGTTACGGGCAGCACGGCCAATGGTCTGGATCAGCGATGTCGAACTGCGGAGGAAGCCCTCCTTGTCTGCATCGAGGATGCTTACCAGGGAGACCTCCGGAAGGTCCAGGCCTTCCCGCAACAGGTTGATACCGACCAGCACGTCGAAAGTGCCCATCCGGAGCTCACGCAGGAGCTCCACGCGGCGCAGGGTGTCGACATCGGAGTGCAGGTACTCGACCTTTACTCCGTGCTCAAGCAGATAACCGGTGAGGTCTTCCGCCATCCGCTTGGTCAGCGTGGTGACCAGGACGCGCTCGTTCCGCTCCACCCGGATCTGGATTTCTCCGAGCAAGTCGTCGATCTGCCCCTTGCTGGGCTTGATGATGACTTCCGGGTCCACCAGGCCGGTGGGCCGGATGATCTGCTGGACGTAGCCGTCTGACTTGCTGAGCTCATATTTTCCGGGCGTAGCCGACAGGTAGACGGTCTGGCCGATCCGCTCCAGGAACTCATCCCATTTCAGCGGCCGGTTGTCCATGGCGGACGGCAGGCGGAAACCATGATCCACCAGCGTGCGTTTACGGGACATATCTCCCTCATACATGGCACCGATCTGCGGGATGGTCACGTGGGACTCGTCCACGACCAGCAGGAAGTCGTCTGGGAAATAGTCAAGCAGGCAGTGTGGTGCGGTGCCGCCGATCCGGCCGTCGATGTGGCGTGAGTAGTTCTCGATGCCGTTGCAGAATCCCATCTGCTGCATCATCTCGAGGTCATAGGTGGTGCGCATGCGCAGCCGCTGAGCCTCGACGAGTTTGTTCTGCGATTCCAGCTCCTGAAGGCGTTCCCGCAGTTCATCCTCGATCCTGGTGATTGCCCGGCCCATCCGTTCCGGTCCGGCCACATAATGCGAGGCCGGGAAGACGTACATCTCCGTCTCCTCCCGGATGACCTCGCCCGTCAGCGGGTGCAGCGTGTAGATGCGCTCCACCTCGTCACCGAAGAACTCGATCCGGATTGCCTGCTCCTCGTACATGGGAATGATCTCGACCGTATCTCCGCGCACCCGGAAGGTGCCGCGGTGGAAGTCCATGTCATTGCGCACGTATTGCATTGCGACGAACTGGCGCAGCAGGTCATCCCGGTTCATTTCCTGGCCGCGCCGGAGCGTGACCATGGCGGCAACATATTCTTCGGGAGTCCCGAGGCCGTAGATGCAGGAGACCGTCGCCACCACCACTACGTCCCGCCGGGTCAGGAGGGCGTTGGTGGCAGAGTGCCGGAGCCGCTCCACTTCCTCGTTGATCGAGGAGTCCTTCTCAATGAAGGTATCGGTCTGCGGAACGTAGGCTTCGGGCTGGTAGTAGTCGTAATAGGAAACAAAATATTCAACCGCGTTGTTGGGCAGCAGCTCGCGGAACTCGTTGGCGAGCTGCGCGGCGAGGGTCTTGTTCTGCACCATCACCAGAGTGGGCCGCTGCACCTGCTCGATAAGCCAGGCCGTGGTTGCACTCTTGCCGGTACCGGTGGCGCCGAGGAGCACGACATCCTTCTCGCCGGCATTGATGCGCTCGGACAGTTCCTTGATGGCAGTGGGCTGATCGCCGGCCGGCTGGTACTCACTGATCACTTCGAAAGGCGCGACAACACGGTTGATCTCCTGCGCAAGACTCATAGTCTTACGTTACCGTCCACCTGCGGACAACGACCGTCCGCAGAGGTGCTCTTTGCTGGAGGCTGAACGGACTGCTCAGCGTGGGAGGTACTGCTCGGGCGACCAGCCGGCGTCGTTCTTCCAGGTGGTCAACCTGGGCGCAGCGAACGTGGTGAACCAATCCTCCTTGCGGGCGGCATAGCCGGCGATGGTGGCGTCGTCGCGGTGGATTGCGGCGCACCGTTCCTTCTCGGCCGCGTAGGCCGCGAGCATGTCCGGATTGGTTCGCAGCCAGTCGCGGAATGCCAGGGCGTACTCCCAGCCCGGTGAACCCGCCACACGGACGTGCAGGTTGACTGGACGCCCCGGATCAGCGTTGCAGTGCAGCCGCTTCTGCCACTTCTCGGGTTCCGGTACTTCCGCGGTGGGAGTGTCCTGCCAGATACCGGGAAGGCGTGGAAACCCCGCTTCAGCCAGACGGTCGGAAAGACCGTCGGCGTCGTGAAGGGAAGCCACTGTCAGCTGCAGGTCCAGAACGTCCTTCGCCGGAAGCCCGGGAACGGAGGTGGAACCGATGTGTTCCACGCCCAGGACGCGCGGATCCACCCGCGTCAACCGCCGGATGAGCAGTGAGGCCTGCCGGGGCCAGTCCCCATCCTGAACCAGCACCGGCCCGCCCTGCCGTGCTGCCCGCTGCCGCTGGTCAATGTTGCGGGCGAAAGGAAGTATCCGCCTCGCCCACAAATGCTTGACCGCAGCGGCCAGGTCCGCGGGGTTTCCTGCATTGTGCAGCACCACGTCGGCTGCGGCATTGCGCGTCGAGGAGTCAGCCTGAGCCCCGACGCGTCCCAGTGCCTCCTGCTTGGTCATCGCGCGGTTCTCCATCATGCGGCGCACGCGCGTCTGTTGAGGGGCATCAATGACAAGCACCAGATGGAAGCTGTCCTCCTGTCCTGTTTCCACCAGGAGCGGGATGTCATGCACGACGACGGCACCAGCGGCGGCCGCGCGGGCGGCAGCTTCTGCTTTGGCCGCCTCGCGCCGCACGCGCGGGTGGATGATCGCGTTCAGTCGTGCCCGCCCACCGGGATCGGCGAAGATCCGCGCACCGAGTGCCGGCCGGTCCAGCGAGCCGTCCGGTAGAAGCACTTCGCTTCCGAAGGCGTCCGCAACCTCCCGCAAACCCTCCGTGCCCGGCTCCACTACAGCCCGCGCAAGCTGGTCGGCGTCAATGAGGACCGCTCCGAGTTCCTGCAGCGTCGACGCTGCCAGAGATTTGCCTGCGGCGATTCCACCCGTCAATCCAACTCTCAGCATGAACTTAAGGCTACCGCCGTCGTTGGCTATTGGGAGCGCAGCGGCGCCCGGGATGCCTACACTTGGACGGTGAGTGAGACGGCGGGAACGGTAGCGCGCTACACCAGGATCGCCGGCCACCACCGACATGAGTTGGAGATCCGCCGCTCCCGCTTCATCAAAGTCCTGCATAGGGTGGAGACCGAAACTGATGTCGTGAATCTCATTCACGGCCCGCGGCTGCAGGCCGGTTGGAGAATGAGTTGAGGCGAGCAGGCATGATCATTGCGGCGGTGGATTATGAAGGGACGTTCACCGGGCTGACCGTCGCGGTGCAGGACGACCACGCAGCGCTGGATGCATTCCAGGGCATGCTGGCGGGGAACACCGCGGGAGAGCTGGCTGCGGAACCTGCCGGCTGGGAGTGGGCGGACTGTGTCTGACTTCCCCTTCACAGCGCTGCGGCGCCGGCCGGATATCGAGGCGGACAACCTTTTTGCTTACGATGCCACCGACAGACTGCTCCTCGACACCATGGTGGAACACCTGCCCGCCAGCGGCGGTGTCGCGGTAGTAGGTGATACCCATGGCGCGCTGACGTTGGGCGCCCAACACAGGGGAGCGCGGAAAGTACACGTCCACCAGGACCCGATCACCAGCGAACGCGCGTTGGACGCTAACGCCGCCCTCCTCGGTTTATCAGGGGAGTATGCCTTCCACGCGCTGGGACCGGACCTGTTCGACGGCGCCACGCTGGTTCTGCTGCAGCTGCCACGTTCCCTGGAAGCACTCGAAGAGATTGCCTGGCACATCGCGGCCGCTGCCTCGCCCAACGTCACAGTGCTAGCGGGCGGCCGGGTGAAGCACATGACACCGGCCATGAATCAGATACTCGGCCGATACTTCGGGGCGGTAACAGCCGGCTTGGCGAGGCAGAAATCCCGCGTGCTCACCGCCACCGGTGCCCTGCCTGTCGGTGCCTGCCCTTTTCCCACCACGGCGGAGTACGACGTCGGCCTCCCCCGGCCGCTGCAGCTGCGGGCCTGCGGAGGCACCTTCGGCGGTGCCAAACTGGATCCAGGGACGCGGCTGCTGCTGCAGCACCTTCATCATGCGCCGCCAGCTGCATCCGCCGTGGACCTCGGCTGCGGGAACGGCACTATCGCGGCGTATCTTGCGCTCACCCGTCCGGCGCTCCAGGTCACAGCGACTGACACCTCGGCGGCCGCCGTTGCCGCCACCAGAGCCACAGCCGAGGCCAACGGTGTCAGCGGGCAGGTCGCCGTCGTGCGCGAAGATGGGTTGTCAGGACGATCCGACGCTGGAGACGAACTCATCGTCCTGAATCCGCCATTCCACTCCGGGCACACCGTACATGCGGGAATTGCGTTGAAGCTGTTCGCGGAGGCAGGGCGCGCACTGCGACCGGGCGGTGAGCTGTGGGCGGTGTGGAACAGCCATCTGCACTACCGGCAGGCGCTCGAGAGGCTTGTGGGCCCAACCAGGCAGGTGGCACGGGACCCGCGGTTCACGGTCACCGTGTCAACGCGTACACGTTAGTTCCGAGGTACGGTCCGATTAACCGTACGGTCCGGTTAACGCAGGAAGCTCCCGCCCAATGGGCGGGAGCTTCCTGCGTTGAAAGGACCTAGTTTCCGGTCAGCTTCTCACGGAGTGCTGCCAGCGCCTCGTCGGATGCGAGGGTACCGGTGCCGGCGCCCGCATTCGTTTCCGGAGCCGGCTCCGAGGAGTAGCTGGTCGTGCCGGAGTCTGCAGGCTCGTTAGCTGCAGCAGCGTCGTCGTTAGCGTGCTGCTCAACCTGCTTCTTGTGGGACTCCCAGCGGGACTGAGCCTCAGCGTACTGGGCTTCCCAGGCCGCGCGCTGCGTCTCGTAGCCTTCAAGCCACTCGTTGGACTCGGGATCGAAGCCCTCGGGGTATTTGTAGTTGCCCTCTTCGTCGTACTCAGCGGCCATGCCGTAGAGAGCCGGATCGAATTCGGTGCTGTCGGCGTCGACGCCCTCGTTGGCCTGCTTGAGGGACAGCGAGATGCGGCGGCGCTCGAGGTCGATGTCGATGACCTTGACGAACAGCTCATCACCTACGGAGACAACCTGCTCAGCCAGTTCAACGTGGCGGACAGCCAGCTCGGAGATGTGGACAAGGCCCTCGATGCCGTCTTCAACGCGTACGAAGGCGCCGAACGGAACCAGCTTGGTGACCTTACCCGGAACAACCTGGCCCAGCGCGTGAGTGCGGGCGAAGGTCTGCCACGGATCTTCCTGGGTGGCCTTGAGCGACAGCGAGACACGCTCGCGGTCCAGGTCAACCTCGAGAACCTCGACGGTTACTTCCTGACCAACCTCGACAACCTCGGACGGGTGGTCGATGTGCTTCCAGGACAGCTCGGAAACGTGAACCAGTCCATCTACGCCGCCCAGGTCCACGAAGGCACCGAAGTTGACGATGGAGGACACGACGCCTGGACGAACCTGGCCCTTTTCCAGCTTGTTGAGGAACGTGGAGCGAACCTCGGACTGGGTCTGCTCAAGCCAGGCACGGCGGGACAGCACAACATTGTTGCGGTTCTTGTCCAGCTCGATGATCTTGGCTTCGATCTGCTGACCGATGTACGGAGCGAGGTCGCGGACACGACGCATTTCCACAAGGGAAGCGGGGAGGAAGCCACGCAGGCCGATGTCGAGGATGAGACCACCCTTGACAACTTCGATGACCGTACCGGTGACGACGCCATCTTCTTCCTTGACCTTCTCGATGTCGCCCCAGGCGCGCTCGTACTGCGCACGCTTCTTGGAGAGGATGAGGCGGCCTTCTTTGTCTTCCTTGGTGAGGACAAGCGCTTCAACCTCGTCACCAACGGAGACCACGTCTCCCGGATCGACATCGTGCTTGATGGAAAGCTCGCGGGAAGGGATGACACCTTCGGTTTTGTAACCGATGTCGAGCAGGACTTCGTCGCGGTCAACCTTGACAACCGTTCCTTCGACGAGATCTCCGTCGTTGAAGTACTTGATGGTGGCGTCAATAGCTGCGAGGAAGTCCTCAGCGGTGCCGATGTCGTTGATAGCGACCTGCGGGGCACCTGGCTTCTCGGTGGTGGTGATGGTCATGTAGTTGGGGCTCCGTTGTGGATTATGAGTTGATCCGGACTCTTGCGGAACCCCGCGGAAAGGCACACCAAATATGTACCCACCGTGATGAGGAACCTGCCCGGATGCGGACAAATGGAAAATAAAAATATCGGATAAAGCTCATGCGGGACCCACCGTGCGTGGGACATGCTTACCCAGTCTAGCGTTGCGGCACAACGCCGGTCAAAGCGGCGGTGCGCAGTTCGTAGTTGGTGCAACGGTCGAACCTGCCGCCCCTCGAATTAGAAGTGTGTGATGCAGTACGGCTGACGGGAATGGGCGAACAACCGGTCCGCACTCTCCAGTACGTCGGCAGAGTTGGCCCTGATCCGGCCGGCACTTGCCAGCGTCGATGCGGTCACCCCACCGAGGTACAGCGATCCGAGCGCTGCGACATCCATGTCGAGGCCAACGGCGGCTTCAGCGCCAAGCCTCATCACGTCAGCCTTGCCGCCCCTCACTTCCAAGAGGAAAGCACCGTGCGCATGGCCCAACGGATCTTGCACGTGGAGCACCACCGAACCGTCGTGCTCATACGCCCTTGCTTCGAGGGCAGCCACCGGATCAAGGATGCGCAGCCACAGCACGTCTTCGTCGGACTTCAGTTCACGGCAGCGCCGGTCCGCCAGGGCCCACGGAAGCGGGTCAGAAACGGACGCCATAGTGAAGGTGACTCGCTCGATCAGGTCAAGGGACCCGAGATACCGCCACAGCTCAAGGTAGGCCGCCTCGGACACTGCTACCAGGTCCTTCACGCGCATGGTGTAGGGCGTTTTATCCCAGCCGGCGAACGAGTAGGAGACGAAAGCGTCCGGGCGGCCGTCGTCGTCGTAATGGACAGCGGTGCGCAACGCCTTGTCCGGCTGCGGACGCTCCTCGCCCCAGAGGCCGGACGACCGGCGGGCGTACGCGTACTGGCGGCCGATCGATCCGAGCGTTCGGGCGTGGAAGCCGGCAAATATCTCCTGCGTGAGGTGGACGGCGGCGTCCGCGTCCACAACCTCAATCCGGCCGTACGACGGGGACGTGACCGCAAACCGCTCACGGACGTCCACCTCCACCGAGGTCGTGTGGGTGGCCGTTCCGAAACCGAACCGGCCGTAAATTGTTGCTTCGGATGCGGTCAGCGCCGCAAGAGCATGCCCGCGGTCTGCCGCTCCCTGCAGGTCCTCGGTGATCATGCGGCGAAGGAGCCCCCGTCGCCGGTGGGTTGCCCGGACCGTGACGGCCGTAATCAGGTGCGCATCAAGGAATTTGCCGCCGCCCACATTGAGCGAGTTCACCATGGTGCCGTAGGTGGCCACCGGAATGCGCGGGTTCCAGGCGTGAGGGCCGGGGTTGTCGTCGTACGCACCCCAGAGGACTCGCCCGTCCGCCGCGTGCGCCTCGGCGAGTTTCGGCAGGTCCTCAGCCTCGAGCCGCCCCTCGTGGAAGCCGAAGCTCACACCCTCGAACCAGGCGGCAAGTGCGCCGTCAGGAGAGGTGTCGGTGTCCGCGTCCACGGAGAAGGTCTCGATACGGGGTACTGCGGAGTCGGTCTGCGTTTGCGTGCTCACGAGAATCCACCCTAACCGTCCGCGCCCTGACGAACCATGCCTGGCTAGCCCCTGCGCCTAATGGGCAGCTTCGTGCCAGCTCGTACCGGTGCCGACCGAGACGTCGAGCGGAACGGATAGGTCCGCCGCACCGGCCATTTCAGCACGGACCAGCTGCTCAACTTCATCCCGCTCGCCGGGAGCGATTTCGAGCACCAGTTCATCGTGTACCTGGAGCAGCATCCGGGAGGTGAGCCCCCGGGACCGCAGTTCATTCTCGACGCCGAGCATAGCCTTCTTGATGATGTCCGCTGCTGATCCCTGGATCGGTGCGTTCAATGCTGCGCGCTCTGCCATCTCCCGCAGCTGCCGGTTGTCGCTCGAAAGGTCCGGCAGATAGCGCCGCCTGCCCTCGATGGTGGAGGTGAAACCGTCCTTCCGCGCCTGCTCGACGATTCCGCGCAGGTAGTCCCTCACAGCCCCAAACCTATCGAAGTAGTCGCCCATCAAGGTGCGCGCCTCGTCCACAGAAATGGCCAGCTGCTTCGAGAGGCCGAAGGAGCTCAAGCCGTACACCAGCCCGTAGGACATGGCTTTGACCTTCGAGCGCATGGCGTTGGTGACGTCCTCCGGAGCCACGTGGAAGATGTGCGAACCGACGAAGCGGTGCAGGTCCTCCCCCTCGTTGAATGCCTCGATCAGGCCCTCATCACCGGAGAGGTGCGCCATGATCCGCATTTCGATCTGCGAATAATCGGCGGTCATCAGGGACTCGTAGCCCGGGCCCACCACGAACGCCTCCCGAATTCTCCGACCCTCATCGGAGCGGATCGGAATGTTCTGCAGGTTCGGATTCATGGAGGAAAGGCGCCCGGTGGCGGCGATCGTCTGAACGTACGTGGTGTGGATACGACCGTCGTCCGCCACCGATTTGCGTAGTCCCTCCACCGTCTGGCGGAGCTTCGAGGCGTCGCGGTGCGCGAGCAGCTGCTCCAGGAAAGGGTGTCCCGTCTTGACGATCAGATCCGTCAGGGCATCTGCGTCCGTGGAGTATCCGGTCTTGATCTTCTTCGTCTTCGGCAGCGCAAGCTCGTCGAACAGCACAGCCTGGAGCTGCTTGGGAGAACCGAGATTGATTTCCTTGCCGATGATTTTGAAGGCTTCGGCGCTGGTGTTCGCCATGGTTGCAGAGAAGTCGTCGTAAAGGCGGTCCAGTCCGTCCACCGCGACGCTGATTCCCGTGAGCTCCATCCGGGCCAGTACCTCGGACAGGGGCAGTTCCAGTCCCGCGAGCAATTGGTTGGCTCCGCGCTCCACCAGCTGGCCCGCGAAATGCCTGCTCAGCTCGAGAGCGGCGTAGGCAGCGGCAACGGCAGGAGTGGCGACGTCCTCTTCCTCAAGCGCCAGCGCCTGCTGACCGCCGGCGGCAGCTGCCGCCGTCGGGAGGGTGAGCTTCAGGTGGACCTGGCTGAGGTCAGCGAGTTCGTAGCTTCGTCGGTCGGGCTGGATGAGGTATCCGGAAATCGCAGTGTCATCGACCTCACCCGCAAGGGTGAAACCGCGGGCATGGAGCAGCTTGTAAGCCGCTTTGAAATCATGGACCACCTTGGGTGCATCCAGGTCCTGGAGCCACTGCGCGATGACGTGCTCCGCGTCAGCACCCAGTTCCTCGAACGGAACGTACACGGCTGCCGAAGCCGTCACGAGCGCCACCCCGATAGCTTCCTCTCCCCCGCTCGTGGACCGCGTGACAACCTGCACTGCCGCTGTTGCCTGATTGGTTCCGTTGAACCACCGGGTCAGTTCAGCGGCCGCTGTGATGATCTGGTGCTCCGGCGGTGCCATCTCATCCCTGGCGATGTCCGGCTCTTCCTCTCCGAAGAGATCGAACAGACGCTTCCTGAGCACATTGAACTGCAGCGCGTCGAACAGATCCTCGACGGCATCACGGTCAGGCCGCTGAGCGGCCGTGGCCTGCAGATCGACAGGGAGTTCCAGATCTGTCAGGAGGCGGTTCAGACGCCGGTTGCGCTTGACGTTCTCGATGTTCTCGCGGAGCGCATCGCCTACCTTGCCTCCGATGGCGTCAAGGTTCTCGATGATGCCCTCGAGGCCGCCATACTTCAGGATCCACTTGGCGGCTGTCTTCGGGCCTACTCCGGGAACGCCGGGGAGGTTGTCCGCCGTCTCCCCCACGAGCGCAGCGAGATCCGAGTACAGGTGAGGGGGAACGAAGTACTTCTCCTCCACGGCCTTGGCATCCATCTGCGGGATGTTGGTAACGCCCTGCTTGGGGTACAGGACCGTGACGCGGTCATTCACCAGCTGGAAAACATCGCGGTCCCCGCTGACTACCTGAACATCCCAGCCCCGCTCGGCCGCGCCGACTGCCAGAGTGGCCAGGACGTCATCAGCCTCGAAGCCTTCCATGGAGAGCGTGGGAATGCGCATGGTCTCAAGCACTTTGATGATGAGGTCAATCTGGCCGTGGAACTCCTCCGGCGTCCGCGAACGTCCGCCCTTGTACTCGGAGTATTCGGTATCCCGAAAGGTTGGCGTGTCGAGGTCGAAGGCAACGGCTACGTGCGTGGGCTCCTGGTCGCGCAACAGATTGATCAGCATGGCAGTGAACCCGTACACCGCGTTGGTGTGCTGGCCGGTGTCCGTGGAAAAGTTCTCGGCAGGCAGCGCGTAGAACGCCCGGAAAGCCATGGAATGGCCGTCAACGACCAGCAGGCGGGATCGCTCCAGCGTATTGACGGCACCCGGCGCGGCGCCGGTCCCGACATCTGGTTGCACGCTGCCCTGCACGCCGGTGCGCTCGTCAGTCTGGACGGTTTGGTTTGTTTGGCTCACAGGTGCCAGCCTAGTTCCCATGGATGACAAATTCACTCCGGACGCAGGACCCGAGCGCTCCCACCCGTTCCTCGAGGAACTTACTGCCGCCGGCGTGCCGACGCACATGCACGACTGGCTGCGGGGACATGGCATTGGCCGACTCGCAGCCAAGATGGGCATTGTTTTCCAGGAGATGAGTGCGGAGCGGATGGTCGCCACCATGCCTGTCGAGGGAAATCAGCAGGTAGCGGGCATCCTGCATGGCGGGGCGCACCTCGTCCTGGCGGAAACGCTCGGCTCCTTCGCAGCAGGAATCCATGCCGGGCCAGACCGGCAGGCAGTCGGCATCGAAATCGGCGCCACGCACCACCGGTCCGCCTCTGCCGGGCTGGTCACCGGCACCGCCGTCGCCATCCATCTGGGCCGCACCCTTGCTACGCATGAGGTGGTCATGACGGATGAGGAGGGGAAGCGGCTTTCCACTGCCCGTATCACCAATCTGATCAGGGACGTGCGCCAGCCAAACGGGTGAAGCGGCGCTCAGGCGTAGGCTGCGGACGCGGCGGTTCCGATGCCCAGCACCCCGAGGACGCCCCCGGATGAAATCTCCAGATTCCGGGTGACGCGCGGCCGGTTCAGCCAGGCGTTTGCCTTGGCCGCAACGAGGCACAGACCTGCCAGATAGACCAGCACGATGAGTCCGAGGGTTGCCCCAAGCAGCATGGTGACAGCGAAGACTGAACCGTCCTTGGGGAGGAACTGCGGCACCACGGCGAGGAAGAACAGTCCCACCTTCGGATTCAGCATCGTGGAGGTCAGCCCGGCTGCACACGAACTCCAGGCCCGCGCACCTGCCATCTCCGCGCCGTCCGGAACGACAGCCGAAGATTTCTTCCCGTCTCCCCGGATGGCTTTGATTCCCAGATAAACAAGGTAGATGCCGCCGAGCACTTTCAGCCCCCGAAACGCGACCGCTGACTGTTCGATGAGGGCCGCAAGACCGACGGCGACCAAACCGGCCCAGGCAAGGTAGCCGACGGCGGAGCCGAAGGAAGCGGCGACACCGGAGGACAGCTTCCGGAGACTGAAGCGAAGAATGAGGAAGCTATCAGGGCCGGGCGTCACAGCCAGCACCACGCACAATCCGCAAAACGCCAGGTAGGAGGACATCGACATGTCTCCATTAGAAAGCATGTGGCGCCATGATACCGCAATGAGTCGGAAGAACGACATTTTAACCCGGCGGTGCCCGAAGTGGGACTCGAACCCACACACCTTTCGATACTGCATTTTGAGTGCAGCGCGTCTGCCAATTCCGCCATTCGGGCCGTTCAATGCACCCAACGTGAGTTCCATGACTCATGAACCCCCGGGTGCGCGAATCTACTCTACATGCCGATAGGCTGTTCCAGTGAACCGGTGCACCGTGCCTTTTCGGCTGCGCTGCTGCACTCGGAAAACGCAGAATCATTGAACGCATACCTAGGAGCCACCAGTGTCTCAAAACCGCGACTCAGCTAACTCGAGCCCGGCGCGGCGCGTGATTGTCGCTGAGGACGAAACCCTCATACGCCTCGACATCGTGGAGATCCTGCGCGGCGAGGGCTATGACGTTGTCGCCGAGGCGGATAACGGCGAGAAGGCCGTTGAGCTGGCCAAGGAACATAAGCCGGACCTTGTGCTGATGGATGTGAAGATGCCGGTCATGGACGGAATCACCGCCGCTGAGCAGATCGTGAAGGCCCGCATAGCGCCGGTAGTCCTTCTGACTGCCTTCAGCCAGAAGGAGCTCGTGGAGCGCGCCCGCGACGCCGGCGCAATGGCCTACGTGGTCAAGCCCTTCACGCCTGCTGATCTGGTCCCTGCTATCGAAATCGCTCTCTCCCGCCACGAGGAAATCAAGGCCCTGGAGAACGAGGTCTCCGACCTTCAGGAGCAGTTCGCCACGCGCAAGCTTGTCGAGCGCGCAAAGAGCCTGCTCACCACGAAGATGGGGCTTACCGAGCCTGAGGCCTTCCGCTGGATCCAGAAGACGTCCATGGACCGCCGTCTGAGCATGCGTGAAGTTGCAGAAACCATCATCAACCAGGTCAATTAGGCTCTCCACAAAGCAGAGAAGGGACCTTGCCGCTGAGGCAAGGTCCCTTCTTCAGTCTGTGCCGGATTCAGTTCCTGGGCAGAGAGTTACTTGTGCTTGTTCTTGACCGGCCAGGGACCGACCTTCTCCTTGCTGGGCGAGTAGTGGTCAGGCAGTTGTCCAGCGTCCGCGATGTCGCCGACCTTGTGAACCTTGATGGAGTTCGTTGAGCCGGACTGGCCGGGAGGCGACCCGGCAGCGATGACCACGAGGTCATTCAGGTCCACCAGCTTCTGCTCGAAAAGCACCCGGTCCACCTGGGCGGTCATCTGGTCGGTGTGTTCCGCGTACTCAACGAGCATCGGCTGCACACCCCAGATCAGCGACATCGTGTTGAGAGTTGACTGCGACGGAGTGAAGGCGAAGACAGGCTTCGTCGGGCGAAGGCGGGACAGGCGGCGTGCGGAGTCGCCTGACTGGGTGAAGGTACAGATGTACTTCGCATCCAGCTGGTCGGCGATTTCCACGGCTGCGCGCGTAATGGCGCCACCGCGGGTCTTGGGCTTGCTGCCCAGCGGGGGTACGCGGTCAAGTCCATGCTTCTCGGTGGACTCGATGATGTCCGCCATGGTGCGCACCGTCTCGATCGGGTACTTTCCAACGCTGGTCTCTCCGGACAGCATGACCGCGTCAGCGCCGTCGAGCACTGCATTGGCGCAGTCCGAAGCTTCGGCGCGGGTAGGACGGGGATTGTCGATCATTGACTCGAGCACCTGGGTGGCGACGATGACCGGCTTGGCCCAGCGGCGGGCGAGCTCAACGGCTCGCTTCTGCACAATGGGGACGTCCTGAAGCGGCAGCTCCACACCGAGATCGCCTCGCGCCACCATGATGGCGTCGAAGGCATCGATGATCTCTTCTATCGCGTCGACAGCCTGCGGCTTCTCGATTTTGGCGATGACCGGAACGCGCCGGCCCTCCTCATCCATGATCTCGTGGACGCGGTCGACGTCGGCTGCATTCCGTACGAAGGACAGCGCCACCATGTCGACGCCACGCTGGATCGCCCAACGGAGGTCTTCCTCGTCCTTGTCGCTCAACGCCGGAACATTGACTGCCACACCGGGCAGGTTGATGCCCTTGTTGTTGGAGACTGCGCCGCCCACGGTGACCTCGGCGGTTACCTTGGTGTCGTCGACCGCAACGGCGACCATCGCTACCTTGCCGTCGTCGATCAGCAGGGTGTCGCCGACGTTGACGTCCTGCGGCAGTCCCTTGTGGGTGGTCGAGCAGATCTCGGCGGTGCCCTCGACGTCCTCGGTGGTGATGGTGAACGTGTCACCCGGAAGCAGCACGTGGGGTCCGTCAACGAAGCGGCCCAGCCGGATCTTAGGGCCCTGCAGATCCGCAAAAATTCCAACGGGGCGGCCGAGTTCCTCAGCCGCCTTCCGTACAAATTCGTAGGTCTGGTTGTGCACGGTGTGGTCACCGTGACTCATGTTCATACGGGCGACATCCACCCCGGCCTCAAGTACTGCGAGGGTGTTCTCATAGCTCGCGATTGCCGGGCCGAAGGTGGCCACTATCTTTGCGCGTCTCATAAACCTTGCCTGTCGTGTCGTGTTCGTGGATTGCTGTGCGCTCTAGGCGTCCCGGGAAACTACAGGACGTTGAGCGCGCGGTCTGTCGGTGCTACCGGCGCGGGCAGCTTGGTCTGGCCCATCAGCCACTGATCAACCGCAGCCGCGCACGCACGCCCCTCAGCGATAGCCCAGACGATGAGGGATTGTCCGCGTCCCGCATCGCCTGCAACGAAGATTCCAGGCGTGTTGGTCATGTAGTACCCATCGCGCTCAACGTTACCGCGCCCGTCAAAAGCCGCGTCGAGCTGGTCAGCGATTCCGGCAGGTTCCGGGCCCGTGAACCCCAGTGCGAGGAACACCAGGTCCGCGGGGATATCCCGCTCGCTTCCGGGCTTCGGGAGCCTCTTCCCGTTGCTGAATTCGGTTTCGGCGACACGCACGGCGGTGAGCTTGCCGTTCTCACCGACAAATTCGACCGTTGACGCCAGATAGGTACGCTCACCGCCCTCCTCGTGCGCGCTTGCTACCTCGAACAACGTGGGGAAAGTAGGCCAGGGCTGGTTGGCCATGCGCTCAATCGGCGGCTGCTGCCCGATTGCCAGAGTGGTGACCGAGGCTGCCTTATGCCGGTGAGCGGTGCCGATGCAGTCGGCGCCGGTGTCACCGCCGCCGAGAATGACGACGTGCTTGCCCTCGGCATGAATCTGGTCCTCGATTTCCTCCCCCGCGACAACCCGGTTCGATTCAACGAGGTACTCCATGGCGAAATGCACGCCGTCAAGATCGCGGCCGGGAATCGGCAGATCGCGCGGTACCGTTGCACCGGTTGAGATTACGACGGCGTCATAGCGGCGGCGCAGCTGGTCCCAACTGATGTCACGGCCTACCTCGACACCCGCCCGGAAGCGCGTCCCCTCGGCCTTCATCTGGTCAAGTCGCCGGTCGAGCTGGATCTTCTCCATCTTGAAGTCCGGGATCCCGTAGCGCAGGAGACCGCCGATGCGATCATCGCGCTCGTAGACCGCGACTGTGTGCCCCGCCCGGGTGAGCTGCTGCGCTGCGGCAAGGCCCGCCGGGCCCGAGCCGACGACGGCGATGGTCTTGCCCGTCAGCCGCTCCGGCGGGTGGGGGTGGACCCAATCGTTGTCGAACGCCTCGTCGATGATCGAAACCTCGACCTGCTTGATCGTGACCGGAGGCTGGTTGATCCCGAGAACGCAGGACGCCTCACAGGGAGCGGGGCACAGCCGTCCGGTGAACTCCGGGAAATTGTTGGTGGCGTGCAACCGGTCGATTGCCTCGCGGCCCTTGTCCCGCCACATCAGGTCATTCCACTCCGGAATGAGGTTCCCCAGCGGGCAGCCCTGGTGACAGAACGGGATGCCGCAGTCCATGCACCGGCCGGCCTGGCTCTTCAGCACACCCTTTTCCTGGGCCTCATACACTTCCTTCCAGTCCATGATCCGGACCGGAACGGGCCTGCGCGGCTGCGTCTGCCGCTCGCGTACCTTCATGAATCCGCGTGGGTCAGCCACCGGTAACCTCCAAAATTCTGTTCCAGACCTCTTCCCCGTCGGGGTCGAGCCCCTCTTCGATGGCAGCGGCGCGGGCGTCGAGGACACGTGCGAAGTCACGCGGCAGCACCTTGGTCAGGCGGGGCACGGTGCTCTCGAAATCCTCAAGCAGCTTCGCTGCGAGAGGCGACCCGGTCTCCTCCTGGTGACGGAGCAGCAACTGGCGGACAATCTCGATATCCTCGGCGTCCAGTTCCTCCAGCTTCAGTTCGCCGCTGTTCAGCGCCTGCACATTCAGGCGGGATTCATCGAGGTCGAGGACGTAGGCGGTGCCTCCGGACATACCGGCGCCGAAGTTCCGCCCGGTGCGCCCAAGGATCAGTGTCTGCCCACCGGTCATGTACTCGCATCCGTGGTCGCCGATTCCCTCGACAACGGCTGTGGCGCCGGAGTTGCGCACCAGGAAACGCTCCCCCACCTGGCCGCGGAGGAAGATCTCGCCGCTTGTCGCGCCGTAGCCGATGACGTTCCCTGCAATAACATTGCGTTCCGCCGCAAAGACGTTCGCGCGATCCGGACGCACAATGATGCGCCCGCCGGACAGGCCCTTGCCGACGTAGTCATTCGAGTCGCCCAGCAGCCGCAAGGTGATGCCGGCCGGAAGGAAGGCTCCAAGTGACTGGCCCGCCTGGCCGGTCAGCGTGACATCGATGGTGTCCGTTGCGAGGGTCTCCGTACCGAACCGGCGGGTGACCTCGTAGCCCAGCATGGTGCCGACCGAGCGGTCGGTGTTGACAACGTCGAGTGTGATGCGCACCGGCGCGCGGTGGTTCAGCGCGTCGCTGCTCATATCAATCAGCTTGTTGTCGAAGTGCTGGTCCAGCTCGTGGTTCTGCACGATCAGATTCCGGCGCGGTGCATCCTCACCGAATTCGTTTCCGCGCAGGATGGGATCGAGATCCAGCCCGTCGGCCTTCCAGTGCCGAACGGCACGCTGAACGTCAAGCACTTCATTGTGGCCGATCGCCTCAGCCACCGTCCTGAAACCGAGTTCGGCGAGCAGTTCGCGGACTTCCTCGGCGATGAACTCGAAGAAGTTCACCACGAACTCCGGCTTGCCGGTGAAGCGGCTTCGCAGTTCCGGATTCTGCGTTGCCACGCCTACCGGGCAGGTGTCCAGATGGCACACGCGCATCATGATGCAGCCCGAAACCACGAGCGGTGCGGTTGCGAAACCGAACTCCTCGCCGCCGAGCAACGCTGCGATCAGGACGTCACGACCGGTCTTGAGCTGCCCGTCAACCTGAACCACCACGCGCTCGCGCAGGCCGTTGAGCATCAGCGTCTGCTGAGTCTCAGCCACGCCGAGCTCCCAGGGGACGCCCGCATGCTTCAGCGAGTTGAGCGGGCTGGCACCCGTTCCGCCATCATGCCCGGAAATGAGTACGACGTCGGCCTTCGCCTTTGTGACGCCGGCAGCCACTGTGCCGATCCCGACCTCTGAAACCAGCTTCACGTGGACCCGCGCTGAGGTGTTGGCGCGCTTCAGGTCATAGATCAGCTGCGCGAGATCCTCGATCGAGTAGATGTCGTGATGCGGGGGCGGTGAGATCAACGCGACCCCGGGTGTGGAGTGCCTCGTCCGGGCAACCCACGGATAGACCTTCTGGCTCATCAGCTGGCCGCCCTCGCCGGGCTTGGCTCCCTGCGCCATCTTGATCTGGATGTCGTCGGCGTTGGTCAGGTAGAGGCTGGTGACGCCGAACCGTCCCGATGCAACCTGCTTGATCGCCGAGCGACGCTCAGGATCCAGCAGCCGCTCCACGTCCTCGCCGCCTTCACCGGTGTTGGACTTTGCGCCCAGGCGGTTCATGGCGATGGCAAGCGTCTCGTGGGCCTCCTGGGAGATGGACCCGTAGCTCATGGCGCCGGTGGAGAAACGCTTGACGATGCTCGATACCGGCTCTACTTCATCGAGCGGTACCGGCGGCCGCAGCCCTTCTTTGAAACCGAGCAGGCCGCGCAGGGTCATCAGCTCGCGGGACTGGTCGTCAACACCCTTGGTGTACGACTTGAAAATGTCGTAGCGGCGTTCACGCGTGGCGTGCTGCAGTCGGAACACCGTTTCGGGATTGAACAGGTGCGGCGGGCCTTCCCGGCGCCACTGGTATTCGCCGCCATTGTCCAGGCTGCGGTACGGGTCTTCGATCCCGTCCTGCGGGTACGCGAACTCGTGACGCGCCGCTGCCTCGGCAGCAACCACGTCCAGCCCGACGCCGCCCAACTGCGTCTGCGTGCCGTGGAAGTATTCGTCCACCAACTCCTGCGCGAGCCCGAGGGCTTCGAAGGTCTGCGCGCCGCAGTAGGAGCTGACGGTGGAGATACCCATCTTGGACATGATCTTCAGCACGCCCTTGCCGAGGCCCTTGATCAGGTTCGCGACAGCCTGCTCCGCGGTGACGCCGGTGATGTCCCCATTGCGGACGAGTTCCTCGCAGCTTTCCATGGCGAGGTAGGGGTTGATGGCGGACGCACCGTAACCGATGAGCACCGCAACATGGTGCACTTCCCGAACGTCGCCGGCTTCGACTACCAGGGACGTCTTGGTCCGCGTGGCGCTCTTCAGCAGGTGGTTGTGAACGGCGCTGGTCAGCAGCAGCGACGGGATCGGAGCCCACTGCGCGTTGGAGTCGCGGTCCGAGAGCACCACATATTGGATGCCGCGGTTGATTGCGCTGGAAACCTGCTCACAGATTTCCGCAAGCCGGGCGCGCAGGGATGCTTCGCCGCCGTCGACCCTGTACAGACCGCGCACGCGGACAGTGAGGCGGTCGCCGTCGTCGGATTCAAGGTTGGCGATCTTCGCCAGCTCATCATTGTTGATGACCGGAAAGGTCAGCGCGATCTGTTTGGAGCGCACCTGCCTGGCGGAGAGCAGGTTTCCGTCCGGCCCGATGGTCACGCCCATTGAGGTGACCAGTTCCTCGCGGATCGCATCCAGCGGCGGGTTGGTGACCTGCGCGAAGGACTGCACAAAGTAGTCGAACAGAAGGCGCGGCCGCTTGGACAGGACAGCGATCGGCGTGTCCGAACCCATTGCGCCCAGCGGCTCCGCACCAGCCTTCGCCATGGGTCCGAGCAGGATGCGCAGTTCCTCCTGCGTGTAGCCGAAGGTACGCTGCCGGCGGTTGATCGAAGCCTTGGTGTGTACAACGTGCTCGCGCTCAGGCAGGTCCTTCAGGTCGATCAGGTTTTCCTTCACCCACTCGCCCCACGGGTTGGCCGCCGCGACCTCGGCTTTGACCTCCTGGTCCTCAATGATGCGGCCGTCCTCCGTGTCAACGAGGAACATCTTGCCGGGTGATACGCGCCCCTTGCGCACGATCTTGGAGGGTTCGACGTCGATGACGCCGACTTCGGAGGCAAGGACGACAAGACCGTCTTCCATCACCCAATACCGGGCGGGGCGAAGGCCGTTGCGGTCCAGCACCGCCCCGACAAGCCGTCCGTCCGTGAAGGAAACCGCTGCCGGGCCGTCCCAGGGCTCCATGAGCATCGAGTGGTACTGGTAGAAGGCGCGCCGGGCCGGGTCCATGGACGTGTGGTTTTCCCACGCCTCCGGAATCATCATCATGATTGCGTGCGTGATGGGGCGTCCGGCCAGGGTCAGCAGTTCCGCTACCTCATCGAAGGACGCGGAGTCTGAGGCGCCCGGGGTGCAAATGGGGAACAGTTCCTCGGGCGAATCGCCCAACAGGGGGTTGGCAAGCTGCGATTGCCGCGCACGCATCCAGTTCCGGTTGCCCTTGACGGTGTTGATTTCCCCATTGTGCGCAATGGCGCGGAAGGGCTGCGCCAGCGGCCACGAAGGAAAGGTGTTCGTAGAAAAGCGCGAGTGGACAATGCCGAGCTTGGTTTTGAAGCGCGGGTCTGACAGGTCCGGGTAGAAAGGCTCGAGTTGCGCCGTGGTCAGCATTCCCTTGTAGACCATGGTCCTGGACGACAGCGAGGGAAAATACACGCCGTACTTGTTCTGGGCCCGCTTGCGCAGACGGAAGGCCCTGGCATCAAGATCCTGGGCTGTGCCGGCAACGGGTGCGATGAACAACTGCACGAAGTGCGGCATGCAGGCCCTGGCCATGGATCCGACGAGGTCAACGGTGATGGGAACCTCTCGCCAGCCGAGAACCAAAAGGCCTTCGGACTCGGCAAGGCTCTCGATCCCGGCACGGGCAGTTGCCTCTTCGCCGGCCTCGGCTGGAAGGAAGGCAGTGCCGACGGCGTAGGTACCGGCGGCGGGAAGCTCGAAGTCAACGACCGCGCGGAAGAATTCGTCAGGAACCTGGGTGAGGAGGCCCGCGCCGTCGCCCGTTCCCTCGTCAGCCCCTACGGCGCCGCGATGTTCGAGGTTGCGCAGGGCGGTGAGCGCTGCATCAACGATGTCGTGGCCCGGCTCCCCGCGGAGCGTGGCAATGACGGCCAGACCGCAGGCGTCCTTCTCGTTTTCCGGGTTGTAAAGTCCGGATGCCTTCGGGTATGACGCGAACCGCTTGAACGGCGATTCGCTGTGGGTCGCCTTCGGAGGCAAACCAGTGATGGGTGCAGTCATAGATAGAGTCCTTCCCCCATGATGGAGCGTCGGGAGGGGACAGCTTCGGCCCCGGGCGCGCCTTCCCCTGCAGGGAAGCGCTTCATTTCCTTGTGCACATTGTAGAACCGGCACGCCTCACGCCGGCAGAGATTGCGGGCATGAATTGACGGCGGTACGGCCTGGTCAAGCGCGGTACGGGCGGAAGCCTGTGAGCCAGCTGGTATACCGAGCAGAGCCACGACGCTGTGACAGTGTCTTGAGCTAGGGCGGTGGCCCAGCTGGACGCTAGTTTCGGGGATCTGATTCCCGGGGTTCCTCGGGGGCAAGTCCAGCGGAGGCAGGCGTACCCGAGGCGTCTTTTGTTTCTGGAAGATTAGCACGCCCCGGCTCTGTCCCAGCCGATGTGTCCGAACTCTGGACGTCTGTGCCCGATCCGTTATCTGCCGCTGCGTGCACGGTTTCGTCGTTGTCCGTGCCGACTGGAGCGCGTCCGGGCAGGTAGACGGAGTGCTCGGTTACGCCCCGCTGCTTCACTGACAGGTACGCGAAAATGGCGAGCGAGACGACCAGCACGAGTACGCTCGTCCACACGTTCAGACGCTGGGTCACCCCGAGAATGGTGATCATTTCGGCGTCGTCGATCCGCAGGGCTTCAATCCAGACCCGGCCCGCCGTGTAGTAGGCGGCGTACAGCCAGAACATGAGCCCGCCGCGCAGCTTGAATTTGCGGTCCAGGAGCAGCAGGAGTGCAACGCCTGCCAGGTTCCAGAGCGATTCATACAGGAAGGTGGGGTGGAACAGCGTTCCCGGATCCGCACCCGCGGGGAAGTTGGGGTTGTCGGCGTCGATCTCGAGTCCCCACGGCAGATCGGTTGGCGCACCGAACAGTTCCTGGTTGAACCAGTTACCCCAACGGCCGATTGCCTGCGCGAGCAGGACTCCGGGCGCAGCAGCGTCCGCAAAGGCGGCGAGTCTGACGCCGGCGCGGCGGCAGCCTATCCAGGCCCCGACCGCTCCGAGGGCAACGGCACCCCAGATTCCCAGGCCGCCTTCCCAGATCCGGGGTATGCGCGAGAGATCTCCGTCAGGCCCGAAATACGCGTCCGGTGAGGAAAAGACGTGGTAGAGGCGCCCGCCGATCAGCCCGAAAGGAACAGCCCAGATGGCAACATCCCAGACGACGTCGGGGTTGCCGCCGTAGCGCTTCCAACGCGCCGAGGTGAGGAGCAGCGCAACGATGATGCCGGTGAGGATGCAGAGCGCGTACGCATGGATAGTGGCTGGACCGATCGAGAAGCTGGCCCATTCTGCGGGCGGGCTGGGGATGCTGGCGGGGATCATGGTCAGCCCTTTCCGGTTCCGGTGCTCAGGTCTTTCGCCAGTGCGGCCACGGCGGGAACGCCGCCATCACGCAGGGCTGCAACGAGGGCGGTGCCGACAATCACCCCGTCCGCATAAGCCCCGATCTCCCGGACATGTTCAGCAGTGGACACTCCGAGTCCCACACAGGCCCGCTCAGCACCGGCTTGGTGGGCCGCTGCAACAACCTCGCGCGCAGCCGAGCTGACCGAGGAACGGGCGCCTGTAATGCCCATGATGGACACGGCGTAGACAAATCCCCGCGTTGAATCGACCGTGGACTGCATGCGTTCAGGAGAGCTTGAGGGAGCGACCAGGAACACGCGGTCGAGCCCGAACTCTTCCGAGACAGCCATCCACTCGGCTGCCTCGTCCGGAACGAGGTCAGGCGTGATGAGTCCGGCTCCTCCGGCTGCGGCCAGGCGGCCGGCGAACTCACGGACTCCCATGCGCATGACGGGGTTCCAGTAGGTCATCACGAGGACTGCCGCATCTGTTCGTCTGGTGATTCCCTCGACAACGTCGAAGATCTGACGAACGGTGAAGCCGTTCTGCAGCGCCTCGACAGTCGCCTGCTGAATGACTGCACCGTCCATCACGGGGTCCGAGTAGGGAATCCCGATCTCGATCAGGTCCACGCCGTTTTCCGCGAGTGCGACTGCGGCGTCAATTGTGGTCTGCACGTCGGGGAACCCGGCCGGAAGGTAGCCGATAAGGGCTGTGCGTCCCTCAGCACGGGCACGCTCGATTGCGGCGGCTGACTTGCTCATGGTTCCGGTGCTCACAGTTGTTCGCCTTCCGCGCCGATCTCGGCTTCCGCGCTGTCCTCGGGCAACAGGTCAAACCATTCCGCGGCTGTGGCCACATCCTTATCGCCACGGCCGGAGAGGTTCACGATAATAATCTTCTCCCGCGGATCCCCACCCTCCGCAGCCAGGCGCCGGCCCACTTTCAGTGTCCCCGCCAGCGCATGCGCAGACTCGATGGCGGGGATGATGCCCTCGGTGCGGCACAGCAGGCGGAAGGCTTCCATGGCTTCAGCGTCTGTGATCGGTTCATAACTGGCTCTGCCGATGTCTGCAAGGAACGCGTGCTCCGGGCCGACTCCCGGGTAGTCCAGGCCGGCGGAGATGGAGTGCGACTCGACGGTTTGCCCATCATCATCCTGCATCAGGTACGAGCGCGCACCATGAAGGACGCCCGGCCGTCCGAGCGTGATCGTGGCAGCATGGCGTCCGGTGTCAACGCCGTCCCCGCCTGCCTCAAATCCGTAGAGGGCAACTTCGCGATCATCGAGGAAGCCGTGGAAAATTCCGATGGCATTGGAGCCGCCGCCGATGCAGGCACAGACGGCATCCGGCAAGCGGCCCGCAAGATCGAGGATCTGCTCGCGTGCTTCTTCTCCGATCACCTCATGGAAATAGCGCACCATTGCCGGGAAGGGGTGGGCGCCGGCAGCCGTTCCGAGGAGGTAGTGCGTAGTCTGCACGTTGGCCACCCAGTCACGCAGTGCGTCGTTGATGGCGTCTTTCAGCGTCTGCGATCCGTTGGTGACGGGAATGACTTCCGCTCCCAGAAGCTGCATGCGTGCGACGTTGAGTGCCTGCCTCCGGCAGTCCTCCGCACCCATATAGACAACACATTCGAGGCCGAGCAGGGCGGCGGCAGTGGCGCTGGCCACTCCATGCTGGCCGGCACCCGTTTCAGCGATCACGCGGGTCTTTCCCATCCGCTTGGCCAGTAGGGCCTGACCCAACACGTTGTTGATCTTGTGCGATCCGGTGTGGTTGAGGTCCTCACGCTTGAGGAATACCCGTACGCCGCCCGCGTGCTCTGCAAACCGGTGTGCTTCCGTCAGCAGGGACGGCCTGCCGGAGTAGGACCGGTTGAGTTCGGCTATCTGGGCCAGGAAGTCCGGATCAGCTTTGGCCTTGTCGAAGGTCTCTTCCAGTTCATCCAGGGCGGCGATCAGCGACTCGGGCATCCAGCGTCCGCCGTACGCGCCGAAGTACGGGCCCTGCGCATGGCGCAGCGATCCCCCGGCGAGAAACGCGTCTGCAGCGCCGTCAGTTGCAGCCTGCGGTTGTGGGGTTTCAGTCATGAACCTGTCGTCCTGTCGTGATGGGGTGCGGCCGTCCGCGCTGGCGGGAACTGCCTCAGTGATGCAAATCTCAGTGGCGTAATGCCGCGCCTGCGCGGGTGAACTCGCCAACCGTGGCCTCCGGGTTGGAGTGGCTGACCAGCGCCTCGCCGACGAGCACTGCACGCGCGCCCTGCGCTACATAGCTTTCGACGTCGGAGATGTCCCGGACGCCTGATTCGGCAACTACAACCGCACCGGAAGGAATGAGCCCGGCAA
This sequence comes from Arthrobacter vasquezii, assembly GCF_029455255.1. NCBI lineage: Bacteria > Bacillati > Actinomycetota > Actinomycetes > Micrococcales > Micrococcaceae > Arthrobacter > Arthrobacter vasquezii. The sequence continues at coordinate 178,345 of NZ_JAROKN010000002.1, forward strand.
GTACCGGGAAGACGGAGCGGTCAATATCCAGCGTCTTGAGGTTGCGCACATTCACGCCGATGATGCGGGCACCAACGGCCACCGCGCGTTGCACTTCCTCAGCGGTATGCGTTTCGACGAGAGCGTGCATGCCTAGCTCTTCGGTGAGTTCGAGGAAGGAGGCGAGTGTGGCGTCGTCGAGCGCAGCAACGATCAGCAGGATCAGATCCGCGCCATGCGCGCGTGCTTCCCAGATCTGGTACTCGTCCACCGTGAAATCCTTGCGCAGGATCGGCAGGTTCACGGCTGCACGGACGGCGTCGAGATCTGCCAGCGATCCGCCGAAGCGCCGCTCCTCGGTAAGGACACTGATCACCGAGGCTCCGCCTCGCTCATAGGCCGCAGCCAGCTCAGCTGGATCCTGGATTGCTGACAGTTCGCCTTTGGACGGACTCTTCCGCTTCACCTCGGCGATGACGCTGACACCCTCGGCCTGCGCGGCCAGCGCGGCATACGCGTTCCGGGGCGCAGGTGCCTGCTCGGCGAGGATACGAACCTCTTCAAGCGGAAGAAGTATCTTGCGTGCATCGAGATCCTCCCGGACCCCGAGGATGATGTCGTCGAGAACGCTCACTTAGTGCCCGGTGTTCTTGAGCCTGTGGCCGCCGACCCCGAACCCTGCCTTCTTGAGGATGATTCCGAGCGCGAGGCCGATCACCATAATGAGGATGCCGATCCAGAACAGGATGGTTCCGGCATCCAGGTTGCCCTCGGTGCTTGCGAAGATGTAGGCGAACGCGGACAGTGCCGCGCCGGCAAGCATCACGAAGACACAGGTCCACGCCGCCGGGCTGTTGCCGTGTCCGATGGTCTCATCATGGACGGAGGAATGCTCAGCCATCGGGGTTTGGTTGGAACGGGTCTCGGGCGCGGTCTTAGCCATGGCGTATCTCCTTGTGCTGTGGTCTGGTGTCCATTCTGCCATTGATTCAGCACGGCACTGATTCAGGGCCGCGCTGAATCCTCAAGGGCACTCAGCCTGTCGGATCCTCACCCCGGCTGAGGCTGTCCCAGCTGTCTATCTCGTCAGCATTGGTGTCCGCCTTCGCCTGCGGGTTCCGGGTGGGCGAGGAATCCTGCCGATTTTCGTAGCGACGGGCCGTTCGCCAGCCGCGGCCGGCGATGAGCAGCCAGACAGCACAGAGCACCAGCAACAGCCCCGCCACGGCGGCCAGCCACGGCATGGCGGTGGCCGTGACGAAGGCGCCGTCCTGGCTGGTGACGCCGAGAGATTCTCCGATTGCGGGTGTCGCGGCGCTCGCTGGATCGGTGGCGACAGCCAAGCTGCTGAGGGCAATACCGGCGCCGGCAACGGTCAGAATGACAGCGATGATCCACCGCGCGATGCGGCCGGCGATCGATGCTGCCAGCGCCGCGGCCAGACCCACCAGCGCGAATGCGGTCACACCTGTGGCTGCATCTGAGCCTGCCACTTCAATGGAAGGGGTTTGCACCCCGGATTGCGGCAGGGCCACCGACAGCCAGGTCTGGGTGGTACTGCCGAAGGCGGCCAGTGCCGAGGCGACCGTCGCGAGGACGAGAAAGCCCCTGCGACGCAGGGCGGGTGTGCGGGAGACGGCAGGAGCGCCTGACTGGGAGGACGCGCTCACGGAGTGCCCGCCCCCGTACCGGTTACCGGATGAAGGCTCGAGGCGATCAGCGCGGCGCGCAGCGGAGCTGCGGCCTTGTTAACCGTTTCCTGTGCCTCGGCCTCAAGGCTGGAATCGGCAACAATCCCACCGCCGGCCTGAACATAGGCGCGGTTGTCGCGCAGCAGTGCTGACCGGATGGCGATGGCCATGTCCATGTCACCGGCGAAATCGAAGTAACCCACAACTCCCCCATAGATGCCCCGCTTGTGCGGTTCAAGTTCATCAAGCAGCCGGAGCGCGCGCGGTTTGGGCGCTCCGGACAGGGTCCCGGCTGGAAAAGTCGCTGCGAGCACGTCATAGGCGGACCGCTCCGGGGCCAGTTCCCCGACGACGGTGGACACCAGGTGCATGATGTGGCTGAACCGCTCTACCTCCATGAACTGAGTGACGTCCACGGTTCCCGGCCGGCATACCTTCGAGATGTCATTGCGTGCCAGGTCCACCAGCATGAGATGCTCCGCACGCTCCTTCTCATCAGCGAGGAGTTCCTCCGCGAGGGCACGGTCCTGTTCGGCTGTCCTACCGCGCGGCCGGGACCCGGCGATGGGGTGGGTGATGACTTCCGAGCCGTTGACGGTGACGAGCGCTTCGGGTGAAGAACCGACGATTGAATACGGCCGTCCAGTTGGATCCTCAAGGCTGAACAGGTACATATACGGGCTGGGGTTGGTGGTCCGCAGCACCCGGTAGACATCCAGCGCTGATGCATCGCAGTCCAGTTCAAACCGGCGCGAGATGACAACCTGGAATACCTCGCCGTCCACGATGGCTTCCTTGCCGCGCTCGATCGCCGCCAGGTACCGGTCGCGATCCCAGCGTTCACGCACGCGGGACATCAGCGCTGCACTGTCGGTTGCGCCGCCGGCCAAAACTGACACCGGCTGATCCGATGCGGAGGCGAGTCGCTGCAGCATGCCGCGGAGGCGTGCAACGGCGTCGTGCCAGGCTTCGTCAACGCGGTCCGGGGAATTGTCATAGTTGATGGCATTGGCCACCAGCGTCACCTTGCCGCCTGCATTGTCGTGAATGGCCATGTCGGTGACGAGGTTCATGGCCAGTTCGGGCAGATCGAGGTCGTCTTCGGGCGGGGAGGTGAGCCGTTCCCAGTGACGGACCGATTCCCAGCCGATGAAGCCGACCATGCCGGAGGTGAAGGGCGGAAGTCCGTCGAAGCGTGCGGTCTGGAGTTCCTCGACGGTGCGCCGGAGTGCTTCGACCGGATTGCCATCCACAGGAACTCCCGCGGGAGGCTCGCCAAGCCAGCAGGCCTCACCGCCCCTGGTGGTGAGAGTTGCCCGCGAATTCACGCCGATGAACGAGTACCGCGACCACACTCCGCCCTCAGCAGCGGATTCCATGAGGAACGTACCCGGGTGGCCATCTGCCAGTTTGCGGTAGATCCCGATCGGCGTGTGCGCGTCGTCAAGCACCATCAGGCGGACAGGAATCACCCGCCGGTCCCGGGCAAGGGCGCGGAACTCCTCCAGGCCTGGGCTGATTACTCCGAGCTCGTCCATGACATGCGCTTCCTGAATCTCGCGTCCATCCGCAACGGCGGGCGGACTGTTGGTCTCCTGATGCAAACGGTATGGCTCACGCGGAGCCGACGACGGCGGCAAGCTCCCTACCGTCGAAACAGGTCCGCGTGCCGGTATGGCATGCTGCGCCGACCTGGTGCACCCGCACCAGCAGGGCATCGCCGTCGCAGTCCAGCGAAACCGACTTCACATACTGGACGTGGCCGGAAGTGTCGCCCTTGCGCCAGTATTCCTGCCGCGACCGCGAGTAGAAGGTGACGCGGCCGCTGGTCAGGGTTCGCCGCAGCGCTTCTTCATCCATCCAGCCCAGCATCAGGACATCCCCGGTGTCGTGTTCCTGGACGATGGCCGCAACGAGACCGGAGGCGTCTTTCTTGAGTGCGTGGGCCACCGCGGGATCGAGCCCGGGTGTTTCACCGGCGACGGAAGGAGGATGGGGTTCGGGGTGTTGTGACATCGCAACTGATTCTAGTCGTGTCGCAGGGGACGAGCGCCCACCGGCGGGCATGGGGAGCGTCCATCATGCTATTTTCAACAGTGATGCATTTCGTTGATCCTTCCCGTGAAGTCCTCGCCGAAACCCTCCTCGCGGCCGGGCCTCACTCCCCCACGCTCTGCGACGGGTGGCAAACGAAGGAACTCGCCGCCCACCTGTATCTGCGCGGGCACAGACCCAGCGTCGGCATCGGGGCCCTCATCAAGCCGCTGTCCGTTGTTTCGGAAAAGGCCACCCGCACACTAGCGGCGAAATCCGCCTCAACGCCGGCTTACGAAGCCCTTGTCAACGACTTCCGCAAGGGGCATCCGTTTCACTCACCCATGCGAGTGCGGTCGATTGACACCAGCACCAACCTGATCGAGTACTTCGTGCATACCGAGGACGTCCGGCGGGCAACCAGTAGGTGGGCGCCGCGCGCGCTGGACGAGGAGTACTCGAACGCGCTGTGGGACGAGCTGATCAAGCGCGCCGCGATCCTGTACCGCGGCGTGGATCTTGGCATTGTGCTGGTCCGGCCGGACGGTCCCAGGCATGTAGCGAAACGAGCCCCCGTCTCGGTGGCCATTGTGGGCGAACCCGGGGAACTGCTCATGCATGCTCACGGCCGCACACGCCATGCACTGGTCACTTTCGAAGGACAACCTGACGCCGTGGCGCTCCTTGAGAGCGCCGAGGTTGGGCTCTAGGGAGGCCAGGCTCTGGCCAACCCCCGGGGTTAGGTTCTAACGAACCGGAAAGCCTGCGTCCCGGATAGCCCGCTTCACCTCGGCGATCGCGTCAACTGGACCGAAGTGGAACACCGATGCCGCCAATACCGCATCGGCGCCCGCTGCAACGGCCGGTGGAAAATGATCCGGCCTACCCGCTCCCCCGGAGGCGATCAGAGGCACCTTCACTGCCGCCCGCACAGCCCGGATCATCTCAAGATCGAAGCCTTCGCGGGTGCCGTCAGCATCGATGGAGTTCAGTAGGATCTCGCCGACGCCGCGCTCAGCTGCTTCCCGTGCCCAGGCGACCGCGTCGATCCCGGTCCCCTTGCGGCCGCCGTGCGTGGTCACTTCGAAGCCTGAGTGAGCCGCCGGATTGTCCGTCCGGCGCGCATCCAGGCTGAGTACCAGGACCTGCGAGCCGAAATGGGACGTGATCTCATCGATGACCTGTGGGCGGGCGACCGCTGCGGTATTGATGGATGCTTTGTCGGCGCCCGCGCGCAGCAGCCGGTCGACGTCGGAAATCTCCCGGACGCCGCCGCCCACCGTCAGTGGGATGAACACTTCCTCAGCAGTCTTTGCAACCACGTCGAAAGTGGTGGCGCGGTTGCCGGAGGACGCGGTGACGTCAAGGAATGTCAGTTCGTCGGCTCCCGCACGGTCATAACGGTGTGCCAGTTCCACCGGATCCCCGGCGTCGCGGAGATCTTCGAAATTGATTCCCTTGACCACGCGTCCGGCGTCGACATCAAGGCAGGGTATGACGCGGATGGCCACGCTCATGAATGGTCTCCGCCCCTAGATCCGGCACGCGTGGATAGTGCTCACCAGGATGGCGCGCGCGCCGAGGTCGTAGAGCTCGTCCATGATCCGGTTGGTGCTGTGGCGCTTCACCATGGACCGGACGGCAACCCAGTCGGAATCACGCAGCGGCGAGACAGTGGGCGATTCAAGACCCGGAGTCAGCGCCGCGGCCTGATCCACCAGTTCCTTGCGGATGTCGTAATCGAGCAGCACATACTGGCGCGCGACAAGCACCCCCTGCAGCCTACGGATCAGGATGTCCAACCCGACAGGCGCTGCGCCTTTGCGCCCGATGAGGACTGCCTCGCTTTTCAGGATGGGTTCGCCGAAGATCTCCATGCCGGCGGCCTTCAGGGTGTTTCCCGTTTCGACGACATCCGCGATCGCGTCTGCGACGCCGAGGCGCACTGACGATTCCACAGCGCCGTCAAGCCGGACAACCGTGGCGCTGACGCCCTGCTCAGCCAGGAAGTCGCGCAGGAGCCCGTCATAACTGGTGGCCAGGCGCCGCCCCTCAAGTTCGGCGACGGAGCTGAAGTTTCCGACCGGGCCGGCGAAGCGGAACGTCGACGCACCAAAGCCCAAAGGCAGAAGCTCTTCGGCTTCCACCTGGGCGTCAAGGAAGAGATCGCGGCCGGTGATTCCGACGTCGAGGGTTCCGGAACCGACATAGACGGCTATGTCCCGCGGCCGGAGGAAGAAGAATTCAATCTCGTTCTCGGGGTCCACCATCACCAGTTCACGGGTGTCGCGACGCTGGCGGTAGCCCGCCTCGCTGAGCATTGCGGAGGCGGATTCGGACAGGGATCCCTTGTTGGGGACTGCAACTCGAAGCATGGGGTTCCTTTGGGAAGGAGGGTTTTGCGGGAGACGTTGCCTGAAAGCAGGCTCTGGGCCGCGCGCGAGTTCTGCGAAGATTGTCGCCGCGCGGCTACAGATGCTTGTAAACGTCTTCCAGCGTGAGTCCCTTGGCGATCATCATGACCTGGAGGTGGTACAGCAGCTGGGAAATTTCCTCTGCAGCAGCTTCATTCGACTCATACTCGGCGGCCATCCACACTTCGGCGGCCTCCTCGACTACTTTCTTGCCGATGCCGTGCACGCCTGACTCCAGCTCGGTCACGGTGCGTGACCCCGATGGACGGGCGGCAGCTTTCTCGCTCAGCTCGGCGAAGAGGGTGTCGAAGGATTTCACTCTGTCTAGGTTACTGGGTTCCATGAGATACGCCGTACCGGGGCCGTTCTGTGTGACGAAACTCCCGACGCGAGGCCACCCTGAGGTTCACGTGCCCCAGGGCCCCAGTACAGCAGCTGTTGCCAATGCTGCGGCGGTGGCTTCATATCCCTTGTCCTCGCTCGATCCGGCGAGCCCGGCGCGGTCAAGGCCCTGCTCTTCGGTATCGCAGGTCAACACGCCAAAGCCCACAGGCACACCCGTGCGCACGCTGACTTCGGTGAGTCCCGACGTCGCAGCCTGGCATACGTAGTCGAAGTGCGGTGTGCCGCCGCGGATGACTACACCGAGAGCGACGACGGCGTCATAGTGGGGCGCCAACCTCGCCGCTGCGACCGGCAACTCAAAACTGCCCGGTACGCGAATCACCACGGGTTCGATGCCGGCATCCGCGGCGGCCCGGCGGGCGCCGTCAAGGAGCCCGTCCATGATGGCGGTGTGCCAACTGGCGGCAATGACGGCGAGCCGGACGGGCTCCTGCTGTTGGTGCGCAATGCTGGTGACGTCGATGGTGGGGGCGCCGTGTCCGGCCATGGTTCTCCTTGGGATGGGGGGGTGGATTGGCGGAAGGAACTGTCAGCTCTGCTGAACGATCTTTTCCTGGGGACGCTGGTGGAACCGCTCCTCCAGATGGGACAGCTGGTGGTTGAGGCGGTCCCGCTTCGTCTCGAGGTACTGCTGATTTTCCAGTCGCGATGGAATCTCGGAAGGCACCATCGACACCACGGTGATGCCGTACCGCTCAAGGTGTTCCCGCTTGACGGGATTGTTGCTCAGCAGGCGGATCTTCCTGATGCCCAAAGCGGTGAGGATTCCTGCCGCGGCCTGGTAATCGCGCGCATCGACCGGAAGACCAAGCTGCTCGTTTGCCTCGACCGTGTCGGCGCCGTTCTCCTGCAGCGCATACGCGCGCAGCTTGTTGGCAAGGCCGATCCCGCGACCTTCCTGGCCCCGCAGATAGACAACCGACCCGCCTTGTTCCTGAACCAGCCCGAGCGCCTGCTCAAGCTGCTCACCGCAGTCACAGCGGTAGGAGCCGAACACGTCGCCGGTGAGGCACTCCGAGTGTATCCGGACCAGCGGGGCACCGTCAGCGATGTCCGTGCCGGGCGCGGACATTGTCAGGTGCTCCACGCCGGAGGCCGCATCCGTCCAGGCCTGCGCGGTGAACGGTCCGTACGCCGTCGGAATAGTGACTACGGGACCGCCGGTAACCGCGCTCATCCAGCGGCTCCCGTGTCGCCTGCGGCAAGGTACTCCACCAGGTCCTCGATCGAAATCAGCGGCGCCTGGAAGCGGGTGGCGAACTCACGCAGCGCCGGCAGGCGCATCATGCCGCCGTCGTCGTGCGTGACTTCCGCAATAACGGCGGCCAACTCCACACCGGCCAGCCGGCACAGGTCAATTGCAGCTTCGGTGTGACCGCGCCGCTCCCGCACTCCGCCCTCCACCGCCCGCAGGGGGAACATGTGACCCGGCCGCGTGAGGTCAGCGGGAACCGCCGACGACGACGCCAGCGTCCTGGCGGTCAGTGCCCTGTCCGCGGCGCTGATACCGGTGCTCACGCCGGCGGCGGCGTCGCAGGACACGGTGTAGGCCGTTTGCTTGGCGTCCTGGTTGTTGATCACCATGGCGGGCAACTCCAGCCGGTCCGCGGTTCTTCCGGTCACCGGAACGCAGAGCACGCCCGAGGTGTACCGGATGGTCCAGGCGGTCAGTTCCGTTGTTGCGAACTGGGCAGCGAAGATGATGTCGCCCTCGTTTTCCCGGTTGGCGTCGTCAACAACGACGACGGCGCGGCCCGCCGCCATTGCGGCAACGGCCGTGTCCACCGGGTCAAGCACAATCTCAAGCACCGCACCGCTCTGCGGGTCCGGGGCACTGCCCGCGCCGCTGCGAATCATGCCCGGCCTTCCTTTCCCGTGAACGCGAGCAGCCGCTCAGCGTATTTGGCCAGGACATCCATCTCCAGGTTCACAGGATCTCCGATGTTCTTGGCTCCCAGGCCCGTCTCGGTGAGGGTTGTGGGGATCAGGCCGACCTCGAACCAGGGCTCGGGTGTTCCGGCGTTGCTCACGGCCGTCACCGTCAGTGAGACACCGTCCACGGCGATGGACCCCTTTTCAGCGGCATAACGGTCCAGAGGGACGGGCAGACTGAAACGCAAGCGCTCCCAATCGCCGAAATTCTCACGCTCGAGGAGCGTACCGACGCCGTCGACGTGACCCTGCACAACGTGGCCGTCCAAACGGCCGTTCGCCGGTACGCAACGCTCAAGGTTGACCCTGCGGCCCTCCGTCAGGCCCCCGATTGTCGTTCGCCTCAGCGTCTCCCCCATCACATCCACGCTGATTCGGCCGTCGTCGATAACGGTCGCGGTCAGGCATACCCCGTCCACAGCGATGGACCCGCCGGGCTCGAGCCCGGCCCCTGTGGAACCGGCCTCGAACACAAGCACCGCGCTGCCGCCGTCCGGCGAGGTGCGGAGGGCGGTGACGTTGCCCCGCCCGGAAACAATTCCTGTGAACACTTAGAGGCCTTTCGTGATGGGCGCCGGAGGCGGCGCAATGGGTTTGAGGTGCAGCCGCACGTCGTCACCGAGCTGCGTGAGACCCGCGGCCCCGTCCGGATCCAGACGCCACACATGGGCGTCAGTAAGCGTTGCCACACCGAGCCGTTGGAAGGCGGGCACACCGGCGCCAAGGAGCATCGGCGCGACATACGCGAAGAGTTCATCGGCAAGATCAGCCATGAGGAAGACTCCGACCAGTTGCGGGCCGCCCTCTACGAGAACGTGCCGGACGCCCCGGCTGAACAATTCAGTCAACACGGCCAGCGGATCACGGGTTTCCAGGTGCACAAATCCGCTTCCACGCACCGCGGCATCCCCGGGGATGCCCCGTAGCCCGACGGCAACCCGCAGCGGCTGGCGGCTGGCATCGGATCCGTCCAGGGCCCGCGCGGTGAGGCGGGGATTGTCGGCAAGGACGGTGCCGGTGCCCACCAGGACGGCGTCGACGCGGGCACGGATAGTGTGCCCGTCTGCGCGCGCGTGCGGGCCGGTGATCCACTGGCTTGAGCCGTCCGCTGCCGCGGATTGCGCATCCAGGCTCTGCGCCACTTTGACTGTAACGAAAGGGCGCCGGGCCTGCACGGCAACGAGCCAGCGGCGGTTCAGCTCCGTTGCGGCATCTTCGAGGAGCCCGCCCGCCACATCGATTCCGTGGTTGGCGAGCCGTGCGGCACCGCCGGCGGCATCAGGAGTGGGATCGGCAGCCGCGTACACAACGCGCGTGATGCCGGCTTCCATGATCGCCTCGGTACAGGGACCTGTGCGACCGGTGTGGTTGCAGGGCTCCAGCGTCACCACCATGGTGCAACCGGCGGGATCCACCCCCTGCAGTGCCGCACTCTTCAGCGCGGCTACTTCCGCATGGTCAGTGCCGGCGCCCAGGTGGAAACCGGTGGTTACCATTGCGCCGTCCCTATCCAGAACAACAGCGCCCACCAGAGGGTTGGCGCCGCGAACGCCCTGGCCGGCGAGCAGGAGCGCGTGCTCCATGGCCATCATTTCGGGTGCGGTGAAGCCGGCGGATCCGGTTGTCATGGCAGGCTCGGCTCAGGACTGGGTGCGTGATCAACCGGGTGCGCGGCGGCCTGCCGCTGCGCCCGGGCCCACACAACAAAGCCTACGAGGGTGAAGATCCCGTAAAACAGGTACATGAAAGCTGAAGCGTAGTAGCCGGCGCTGAACAGGAGCGGGACGCCAACGACATCGACTGCCACCCAGATGAGCCAGAATTCCACCCAGCCCTTGGCCATTCCGAACGTGGCCAGCAGAGATCCGACGAAGGTCCAGGCGTCCGCCCAGACCGGCTCGTACGAACCGAGGGCCCGGAAGAGCGGGGTCACGGCCACAGTGCCGAGGACCAGGGCGGCAACGAGCCCCAGACGTGTTCGGTTTGTTGCCCAACGCGGGGTAATTGCCGCGCCGGCATCCGATTGTGCCTGCCGCCACCGGCGCCATCCGTAGACTGCGACAGCGATGAACATGACCTGGCGGGCAGCCTGTCCGAGGAGATTCGCCGTGGAAGCTTCACCGAACACCGAACCGAGAAAGACGGTGAGCAGGAGCAGGTTACCGGCGATGCCGACAGGCCAGGCCCAGACCTTGCGGCGCATTCCCCCGAGCGCGCTCAGGAGACCGAAGACATTGCCGAGCACTTCCCGAAGCAGCAATGGACTGCCGCCGATGAAAAGTTGGGCTTCGAAGAGCCACCTCAGTAGATCCATACTGTTCCCTTTAGAACTCGCGATGACGGCTCCGGGGAACGACAGGCAGGGCCGGCGCTGCCGACGGCGCATGAGGCACCGACGACAGAGCACAGCCAAAGCTGCACGTGCTTCTCCCATCCAGACTCTAACTGTCGGTGCCGGAATTTCACCGGCTCAACCGTTTGCTGCCCCAGGGGGCTGCGCGCGGGTCGCGGACTATAACCGCCGGTTCGGAATTACACCGACCCCGGAGCACGTTGTACGAGCTTATTCTTTCACATTTTTGGGCGCGTCGGACTTTCCTTGCGGCTTCGCGTCCACGCCTGCTTCCTTCCGCTGTTGAGGCGTGATCGGTGCAGGAGCAGCCGTGAGCGGGTCATAGCCGCCGCCGGATTTCGGGAAGGCGATGACGTCGCGGATGGAGTCGCTGCCGGCAAGCAGTGCGACAACCCGGTCCCAACCGAACGCGATGCCGCCGTGGGGCGGTGCGCCGTACTTGAAACCCTCCAGCAGGAAGCCGAACTTCTCCTGGGCGTCCTCGGGGCTGATTCCCATAACAGCGAAGACCCGTTGCTGAACATCCCGCTGGTGAATACGGATCGAGCCGCCGCCAATCTCATTGCCGTTGCAGACAATGTCGTAGGCATACGCGAGGGCACTGCCCGGATCGGTGTCGAAAGAGTCCAGGTACTCCGGCTTCGGTGAGGTGAAGGCGTGGTGAACCGCCGTCCACGCACCGGTCCCCACGGCGACGTCACCGGCGGCGACGGCGTCCGACGCCGGCTCGAACATGGGCGCATCAACGACCCACACGAATGCCCACGCCGCCGGATCGATCAGCCCGGTGCGGTGACCGATCTCCACCCGTGCAGCACCAAGCAAGGCACGCGAGGAGGACTTCTCGCCGGCGGCAAAGAAGATGCAGTCCCCCGGCTTCGCACCGACAGTGCCGGCCAGCCCATCCCGCTCGGCGTCCGTCAGGTTTTTGGCGACGGGACCACGGAGGCTGCCGTCGTCGTCGATGAGGACGTACGCAAGCCCCTTCGCTCCGCGCTGCTTGGCCCATTCCTGCCAGGCATCCAGCTGACGGCGCGGCTGGGAGGCTCCGCCGGGCATGACGACGGCGCCCACATACGCAGCCTTGAACACGCCGAATCCGGTGTCCTTGAAGTACTCGGTCAGCTCGGTCAGCTCGAGACCGAACCGAAGGTCCGGCTTGTCAGAGCCGTAACGCGCCATGGCATCGGCGTAGGTCATGCGCTGGATCGGAGTGGGGATCTCGACGTCGATCAGCTTCCACAGCGCCGTCACCAGCTCCTCGCCGAGCGCGATGATGTCATCCTGCTCGACGAAGCTCGCCTCGATGTCCAGCTGGGTGAACTCGGGCTGCCGGTCGGCACGGAAGTCCTCGTCCCGGTAACAGCGGGCGATCTGGTAGTACTTCTCGAAGCCGCCCACCTGGAGAAGTTGCTTGAACAGCTGCGGTGACTGCGGCAGTGCGTACCAGGACCCTGGCGCCAGACGGGCCGGAACCAGGAAGTCACGGGCGCCCTCAGGCGTCGAACGGGTGAGGGTGGGTGTCTCAATCTCCACATAGCCGTCTGTGTGCAGAAGCTCGCGGGCCACCCGGTTCGCCTCGGAGCGCAGGCGGAGGTTGGCGTTCGGCGTTGGGCGGCGGAGGTCCAGGTAACGGTGCTTCAGACGCGCCTCCTCGCCCACCTCGACATGCTCGTCGATCTGGAACGGCAGCGGGTCCGAGGTGTTGAGAATTGTCACCTTCTCGGCGATGACCTCGATCTCACCGGTTGCAAGCGCCGGGTTCTCGTTGCCCTCGGGGCGCTGCTCGACGGTGCCGATGATCTGCAGCACGTACTCATTGCGCAGGCCATGGAAGACGTCCTCCTCGCGCACCACTACCTGGGCGACGCCGGATGCGTCACGAAGATCGAGGAATGCCACGCCGCCGTGATCACGCCGACGGGCCACCCATCCGGCGAGAGTGACGGTCTGTCCAATGTGCCCGGTCCGTAGTGAACCCAGGTCATGTGTGCGCAGCACAGCATTCCTTCCGGTGGAATTAAATCCAGTCTGTGAATCGTGGTTGAATCTCAGTGTTCGAGTTTACCGCCGGATGAGATGCATTCCCGGCCACACTTATCACCGGACGGGGACCATCGCTAAATGCCGCAGGCATTGAACAGACAACTCGGCGGGTTCGACGCCACCACCGTCGGCATCGGATCCATCATTGGAGCCGGCGTTTTCGTTGTCTTCTCCCCGGCAGCCGCAGCCGCCGGCTCCCTGCTGCCGCTCGCAGTCGGCCTGGCCGCCGTCGTTGCCTATGCCAACGCCGCAGCATCCGCCCAGCTGGCGACCGTGCATCCGGTGAGCGGCGGTACCTATACCTACGGGCGGCGCCAGCTCGGCGAATGGCCGGGCTTCCTGGCCGGGTGGAGCTTCATCACCGGGAAACTTGCCTCGTGTGCAGCGATGGCGCTCACCTTCGGGCTGTACGCCGCTCCGGGCTTTGAGAAAGCTGCAGGGGTGGCAGCCGTAGTGGCCCTGACTTCCGTTAACCTGTTAGGCATCACGCGCACCGCGCTGTTGACGCGGATCATCGTTGCGCTGGTGGTGCCTGTCCTCTCCTTCGTCATTGTTGTGGCCTTTGCCCAGCCTGCCGACGCCCCCGGCGCCGTGCCGGTTGGACCCACCGGCGTCCTGCAGGCGGCCGGGCTCATGTTCTTCGCGTTCGCCGGCTATGCACGTATTGCCACGATGGGCGAGGAGGTCCGCGAGCCCGCGCGCAACATTCCGCGGGCTATCTTCGGCGCACTCGGTTTCACCCTGGCTCTGTACCTCCTGCTCGCGTTCGGCCTGCTTCGCGCGGTGGGGCCGGACGCCCTCGCTGACTCGCAGGCGCCTCTCACCGAAGTATTCCTGCCGAATGGGTCCTTACCTGGGCTGGCAGTGGCGATTGCGGCGGCACTGGCGAGTCTCGGCGCACTGCTCGCGCTGATCAGCGGGATCGCCCGCACAACCCTGGCTATGGCGCGAGAGGGTGATCTGCCGCGGGTTTTCGGCGCGGTGTCAGCCCGCCGTGCCACACCGTTCGCAGCGGAGCTGGCGACTGCCGTCGTCGTCATTGCACTGCTGCTGGGAACCGATGTCCTGACGGTGGTGGGCTTCTCCAGCTTCGGTGTGCTGCTCTACTACGCGGTGGCGAACCTCTCCGCGCTTACCCTGGCCTCGCGTCCCTGGTACGCTCCGCGGGCGCTGAATGTACTCGGCCTGACGGGATGCCTGGTGCTCGCGTTCACGCTTCCGGTGCGGTCGGTCCTGACCATGACCGTCATTCTGCTGGTGGGGCTGCTTGGCCGCGCCGCTATGCTCCTCGTACAACGAGGACGGCACTGACGGCGGCACTACAGGGCAACGCGCCGGCTCAGCCCTGAGGCAGGATGGCCGGCCAGCGGTCCTCAACGGGAGGGGTCCACGACGAGGGATCAGCGGCGCTCTGCTCCCCTGATCGGATGTCCTTGACCTCGTGAGCGCCGTCCTCCGAGGTGAACCAGACGAAGGGGATGCCCCGGCGGTCCGCGAACTTGATCTGCTTGCCGAACTTCTCGGCCGTTGCCGCAACCTCCACGGGAATGCCGCGACCGCGCAACGCGGCGGCAACATCCTGGGCGGCGGACCAGGAGTCGTCATTTGCGAGGGTGACCAGGACCGCCGTCGGTACCTGGCGGGAGGCAGCCGCGAAGTCCTGGCTCAGAATGCGCGTCACTAGGCGTGTAACACCGATGGAAAGGCCGACGCCGGGGAAGGTCCGGTTGCCCTTGCTCGCCAGCGCATCGTAGCGGCCGCCGGAGCAGATGGAGCCGAGTGCCTCATGACCGACCAGCACCGTCTCGTAGACCGTGCCGGTGTAGTAGTCGAGACCGCGCGCGATGCTCAGATCGGCGATCACCTTCCCCGGTGCGCGTTTCGATGCCTCGGCGATGACCTGCTCGAGTTCGGCAAGTCCTTCCTCAAGCAGCGGGTCTTCAACGCCAAGGGCGCGCACCCGGTCAACGAAGGAGGTGTCTTCCGTGCGGATCCCGGCGAGGCTGAGGGCGGCTTCCGCCTGCTCGGCCGTGGCGCCCAGCTCGGTTTTCAGCAGCTCCGCCACTTTCGCGGGGCCGATCTTCTCCAGCTTGTCGATGCTGCGCAGCACCCCGGGAGTGTCCGTCAGACCGATTCCCCGATAGAAGCCTTCAGCCAGTTTCCGGTTGTTGATGCGCAGCTGGAAGTCGGGAATCGGCAAGGCGCTGAGCGCCTCGGCTATCACGAGGGCAAGCTCGATGTCGTAGCGGAACGGGAGTGCGCCGTCACCCACCACATCGATATCCGCCTGGGTGAACTCCCGTGCCCGTCCCTCCTGGGGACGCTCCCCCCGCCAGACCTTCTGGATCTGGTAGCGGCGGAACGGGAAGGCAAGGTGGCCGGCGTTTTCAACCACATAGCGTGCAAAGGGAACAGTCAGGTCAAAGTGCAGCGCCAGCGAGTCGTCGCCGGCGGCGCCGGTGTCCTCATCCTGGAGGCGCGATACCGCGTAGACTTCCTTGTCGATCTCCCCCTTGCGCAGCAACTGACCCACTGTTTCAACCGCGCGGGTTTCGACGCTGGAGAATCCGTGAAGCTCGAACGTCCGTCGCAGGGTGTCCAGAACGTGCAGCTCCACCAGACGTTCCTGGGGCAGCCATTCGGGAAATCCGGACAACGAGGACTTTCGTGCCATACGGCAACTCTCCTTGGGAAATGACGCTGGTGTCCCCAACCGGGCGGTTCGGGATGCTGGGGAAGCCGAGAGGTAAGCGGTCAGCTGTGCCTACACTGTCTGCGGCATTCATTTTAGTGGTTCGTGCCGGACCGGACTAACCGGACCGGGAGTGCCAGGGTAAAAGTGGGCAGCACCCGAAACAACCGCCGGACACAGGAGGTCGCGTGGCCGTTGATCGTCGCGGACGCGAAATGCGCCGTCATATCAGTCAGATCGAGGCCCGGCGGGAGCTTGAGCGCGCTCAGGAGAAACGGCGGCGGAAAGACAGCACGACGGCGGGGATAGCGGCCGCGGCGGTCCTCGCCATTGCTTTCGCCCTGCAGGTGTTCTGGTTCAGCTCGAATCCCACGGCCGCGCAGATGGACGTTCTTGACGAGGCACCCGGTGTTGTGGAGACCGCGCCGGCGGAGCCGACGGCGAATAGCTCGAACATTCCGGATCCGTCGAGTGCAGCGGGGAAAGTGTTCACGGGGACCCTTGCCACCAGCGTCGGCGACATCGGTGTCCAGCTGGACGGAAGCAAGGCCCCTCAGGCGGTAGCCGTCTTCACCTCGCTCGCCCAGGAGGGGTTCTTCGAAGGCAAGACGTGCCACCGGTTGACTACCGCGGAGACCATGGGCGTGCTGCAGTGCGGGTCCCTCAACGGCGATGGTGCGGGTGATCCGAACTACCAGTGGGGTCCGGTGGAGAACACTCCTGAAGACGGCGTCTACCCTGCCGGCACCATTGCCGTGGCCCGCGGTGCTGCGACGGACAGCAATGGGACACAGTTCTTCATTGTGTACAGGGATTCCCGGATTCCACAGAACACCGGCGGATACACCATCATGGGTTCGGTGACCTCCGGTCTGGACCTTGTCCGGCAGGTTGCCGAGGCCGGAGTGCAAGGCGGCGGCGAGGACGGAGCCCCGGCAACGCCTGTGACGATAGACTCATTAACCTTGCAGTAATCAACGGGACACGGCCATGTGGGCCGTCCATCGAGCGAAAGACTTTTAGCGGTGACAAACAGTCAGCAATCCGACGAAATGCCTGTAACCGAAGCGACCGGGATCGAGCAACCTGAGGCTGCAGCAGAACCTTCTGCTACTGAGCAGCCCACGGCGCCGGCTCCTGAGCAACCGGCCGCGCCGGTGCCGGGAGCCGCAAAC